>JBBSFO010000111.1:0-10869 GCA_038238655.1 Thermomicrobiales bacterium
ATCGGCACATCCACGAAATCGGGATCGCCGTAGAACTTGTCGCGATCCGCGAAGGCGAGGTTGAGCGCTTCCGCGACGACATGCAGGTAGTCGGCGCTATTGTGGCCGAGGGCGGGCAGGTCGTAGCCTGCAAGGATCGCCAGCGACTGCGGGAGGGCCGGTCCCTGCGACCACGGGCCGCAGGCGTAAACGGTGTAGTCGTGATAGGGCACCGAAACCGGCGCTTCCTCGCCGACGCGGAAGTGCGCCAGATCGTCGCCGGTGAGCAAGCCGCCCTGTTCGGCGCTGAACCGGGCCATTTTCTCGGCGATCTCGCCCTCGTAGAAGAGTCGTCGTACTGCTTCCAGGCCTGCTTCGCGATTCGCCGCGCCGCGCTCCGCTGCTATCAGTCGCTCGAACGTCCGCGCCAGATCGGGCTGCCGCCAGACCTCGCGGACGCGCGCGGGCCGCCCGTTCGGCAAAAAGGTCGGCGCGGACGAGGGCCACGCGGCCATCTGCGCCGCGTCCGCCGCGAACATGCTCGCCAGCCGGGGATAGACCGGGAAGCCGCGTTCGGCAAGGTCGAGCGCGGGCGCGGCGACCGCCGCAAACGTCATCGTGCCGTAGCGGGCGAGGGCGTGTAGCCACGCCCCGGCGGCGGCGGGCGTAACGGTGCGCGGGATGCCGATGGGCATGTCGCCGCCGTGGTGATCGTTGAACCAGGCGATGGACGCCTTTGCGGGCCAGCGCCCCAGCCCGCTGATCGTGCCGACCCGCTTCGTGCTCGCCTCGTAGACCATGATCGGGGCGACGCCACCAAGGTTCACGAGGCCCGGTTCGAGCACATCAATGCACAAGCCCATCGCGACGCCCGCGTCCGTCGCGTTGCCGCCCGCTTTGAGGATTTCCAACCCGGCGGTCGTCGCCAGATAGTGCGTCGAAGAAACCATCTCCCGCGCGCCCATGATCGCGGGCCGGTGGGCCTGATGCCACGTTACCATCGCGCTGCCTCCCCTGAGATTTCGTTGTCCATGCCTGGGTCAAAGGTTCGCCGGTGAGGGCATGATAGCACAGAAGAAGGTTCAGAGATTGAATGCCGCAATCGCCGACTTGCGTCCTCACGACGGCGATTCGTCCGCTCGGAACAAAATTTTACATTGCGTTGACACCCCTGGTCGTCGTCTCCATACTGATTTGCGGACACGGTGTCCCCCACATCGGTGCGGCGTGAACAGGGGATTGGTGAGGATGGCGCAACGGTGTTGGTCCATTCGAATAGCAATGGCGCTAACTGCACTATGGTTGCTCGCGCTGGCTGCGCCGAATGCAGCGGCGCAGGGTATCTATACGGGCACGTCCAGCGGCTACGACATCTCCTTCCCGCAATGCGGCTACGCTTACCCGACCCTCAACGCCTATACTTTTGGGATGGTCGGCGTCACCAGCGGCCATGCCTTTCGCAATAATCCCTGCTTCGCCAGTCAGTATGCGTGGGCGACGCACACCGCTTCGCCGGAGTCGGTCTACCTGAACCTCAACGAAGATATCGGGGTGACTGCCCTGTACGGCGACACCGGCCCCTACGGGACGTGTGGCCCCGATGAGCCGTGCCACGCGCTGAACTACGGCTACAACGCGGCTTCCAGCGCCTACACCTACGCGGCGCAGCAGGCGAACACTTTTGCCGCGCGGATGTGGTGGCTGGACATCGAGACGCTGAATTCGTGGTCGGAAACCGATCTGTCGCGCAATCACGCCGTCATCAAGGGCGCGTTGCAGTTTCTGCTGGTCGAGCGCGGATTCATCGTCGGCATCTACTCGACAACGGCGATGTGGCAGGAGATCACCGGCGGCTGGCAGATCGGCCTACCCGCGTGGGTCGGCGGTGGGACGAAAGGTGACGCCAGGACGTTCTGCGACGTGGCCTTTACGGGCGGGTCCGTCTACCTCGTACAGTACGAGGACGGCGAATACGACGGCAATTATACCTGCTGATTCCCGTGGCGCGTCGCATCGCAGCGACTCGATCCGCGTCTCCTGTACGACATTTTTCGCGAGAACGTCGCGACGATCTCCTCACGATAGCCCGCAATCTCAGTCGCTTCCCTCTCCAGAGGGAAGCGACTGAGGAAACACCATTATCCGATGCCGAGTAGTTTAAACATCTCGCGGCCGAGGAGTCCCTGGAGGACTTCGTACTGCGTGCCTTTGTTTTCGGGGTGCTGCTCGAAACGCGCGCGCTCGAAGTACTGCGTTGTGTAGGTCTTGCCGTCGGTCAGCGAGACTTCCTGGTACTCCTCGGTGGTCGGGTAGCCGAACTGCTCCAGACCGCCGTGCTGCTCCCAGTAGGTTTTGAAGACGCCACCCAGTGTGTGGCCGGTCGCGGTGTAGAAGACCTTGGTTCCCGTATTGGTGACGGATGGGACGGGCTGGAATGCCTGCCGAAGCGCCGCGCTCGCCGCCGATGTGGGCGATGGCGCAGGTGCAGATGGGCTGGGAGCGGTCGCAGGTGCGGTCGCGGTTGCGGTCGCTTGGGCGGGCGCAGTACCGGCGTCAGTATTCACGAGGAGCGTTGGTGCCGGAGTGCCAGTGTTCAAGCCGATGGCGAAGACGCTGACCGTCGTGTTCGGCCCAAGCGCGACATTGTCCAATTTGGCGACGAGTTTGCTGTTGCTGTCATTGAGGATTAGCGAGTAGGTGCCGCTGGCGATGGAAACGTACTCGTCGGTCTCGCCATATCTGGCATTGCCGAGGATGACATTCGTGCCCGCCGTTGCGAGCGTCAGAGTGCCGATATTGCCGATGTAGTTGCCGAGGCGGAGGCTGGCATTGTTGCTACCGTCAAGCGTATTACGATCAATCTCGATCTGGGCGTTGATCGAACTATCCGTTTGTCTGCCATAGACGATGATCGTGTAGTCCTTCGGCGCGGCGAACCGGAAAGACGTATTGACGAGCGTGCTCGATTTTTTGCCCGCCGGGTAGACTTTCAGGGCGTAGTTCCCTTCCGGGCGGGAAGAATACGCGGTCAGCGATTTGAACTGCGCGTTGTTTGTCAGTTGCACATCGTCAATCCACACATCCACGCCGCTATCCACGGCTGCGATGAAGACGCGTACCCGGAACTGCGGATTATCTTTTGCCGCCACCGTTGGCAGGATGATCGCCAGAAGCAGTCCCGCCAATGCCACACCATAGAGCATGCTCCGCACCATACGCGTCTTCCCAATCTGCATCACGTCCCCCTCCTTGGAATCCGACACGGCCCGCATCCCGTTCCCTACCATTCCACGGTCTGCTATACTGACCGTACGATATGTACGTACATCCGATAGTACCGAATATCGCCAGATTTGCAAGGGGTTATGTGCCGGTTTCGGGGCTGTTTGGACAGCGTGGCGTGTGGAAGGGCTGAAATCATGCCGGATGAGATTTTTCGGAGAACGATTGCGGTGACGCATGCCGAGCGACTCATGATTGACGCGGTCTGGGCCGACGTGCTGCACCGGAACCGCTGGCGGCGTCGCGCTTGGCGATTGCTCCACCGACTGCGGGCGCTCTTGCCTACCGCCTGACTCCCTCCCGATACGGGACGGGGAACCGGAAGGAATCTCCATATTTACTTCCCTTCCCCCGCGCGGAAGGGGCTGGGGGATTAGGGCTCCCGCGTCGCGGACGCGACGACGATTGCGGCGGTGAACTGGACAGACTCGCCATCGTCGTACTGCCGGATACTCGTGAAGACCTCGTCCAGCGCCGTTGGTTGCTGCGCGGGCGGAATCCGCAGGAGCAGCGTGTCGAAGGTGACCATATCGCTGCGGATATAGCCGAGGAATTCTTCGGGTGTTCCCGGCCACGGGAGCGGGACGATTTCTGTTGCTTCGCGGACCGCAGTAAATCCCGCCGCCCGGAGGGCGCGGGAAAGTTTGCCCGTAGGTGCGAACTTGAGCGGGTGCGGCGCGTCGGGGTCGGGTGCGGGCGGCGGGAAGGGCTGATAGCGTAGGAGTAGCCCCAGCGTGCTCGTCAGATAATCAATCCGTTCCAGTGGCCCCCAGACGGCGAAGACGGCGCGGCCACCGGGCCGGAGCACCCGCCGCACCTCCCGAAGCGCGCGCGACACATCGGGGAAGTACATCACGCCGAACCGGCAAGTGACACAATCGAATGACGCGTCCGGGAAGGGGAGCGCGCCCGCGTCCGCCTGCTGGAAGCGTATATTCGTGATTCCCTGTTCAGTTGCGTTCTCCGCCGCAATCGCGACCATCTCCGGGATCACGTCCGTCGCCGTTACTGTGCCGTCTGGTTCGACGCGGGGGGCGAGACTGAGGGCAGGCTCGCCGGTACCGCTCGCGAGATCGAGCACCCGCATCCCCGGTGCCGGTTCCGCCCACTCGATGAGCAGATCGGTCACGCCCTGCCACCATTCGGTGAGGGTCGGGTGCCAGCGCCGCCATGCTGCCGCCCGCTCCGACCAGTTCCATGCATCATCGCTGTTTTCGCGCGCCTGGTCTGCCATCCGTTGCTCCTCTCTTCGCGATCAGTCCGACACTGGGCGCGCCGGTTTGAGATGAGGCGCGAGGAAGCGCCATGCCTCGCGGCGCGAGGCGCGAGCGAGTGGCGTATCGAGCCGGTTGAAGGCGTGACCGCCGGACGCATTGTCGTAGATTTTGTACTGGAAGGACTCGCCTTTGCCCTCGGCCTTGAGCGCCTGGATCAGCCGTTCGACTTCCAGCACATTCACGTCCTCGTCGTTGGTCGTCGTGTGGATGAGGAGGGGCGTCCCGGCGTAGCGGTGCGCCTGCCACGACGGCGAGCGGCGGCGATATTCCGCGACATCTTCCTCCGCCGTCTTGCCAACATGATACTGCGCGGACATCAGGTCGCGGTATCCCTGCCCCTTGTAGCCCATCCGCGCGACGAGATCGCTGACCGGCACCGCCGCATATGCCACCGCATACTCGTCTGGGTGGTCGAAGATGTTGAGGAGCGCGTGCATGCCGCCGTGGCTCCAGCCGATGATGCCGACACGCGCTGGATCGAGAAAGGGGTATGTTTCGATGGCGAAATTACGCGCCGCGTAGGAATCCTCTGTCTCCAGGCCCCCGTAATCAATCTGCTCGTAGAAGGCACGGCCGTAGCCGGTGCTGCCCCGGTATTCCGGCGCGATCACGGTGTAACCCTGCTCCACCAACTCGCGCACGACATTCGCCGCGCCTGAGCCGAAGTTCGCATGGATGCCGCCGTGTACCTGCACGATCAGCGGATGCTTCGCACTCCGGTCGAGATCGTGTGGGATGAAGACGTACGCGCGCAGGACGAGTGGATTCCCGGCCCCCTGCGCGGTCGGGTTCGGGATGGTGCGCGGCGGCGGCCCGGTGAAGGCAACGATCTCGATTGCCGCGACATCCCCGAGCCGCTGGTAGAACATCAGATCATCTACCTGCCGCGCAAGCACGTCCATCATGTGCTTCTGATCCTCAACCGCCCGTTCCAGTTTCTTCATCAATGCATCCCGCGCATCATTCTCCATCCCCAACACCTCCTTGTAATGTAAAACCGACGAAGAACGTAGCTACAGAGGCACAGAGGAATGCTAAATGGGACGCATCGTCATCTCTTTTCTCTCCATCTCGGTCTCCTCTGTGCCTCTGTGGCTGAATCGTCCCTCTCAATAATGCAGCAACACGCCGACGATGCCTGCGGCGAGGAGGATCAAGACCGGGTTCCACTTCGGTCGCAGGATGACGATGAATGGGGCGGCGAGGGCGATCAACCAGTCCGCGATGCCGGTCGCCGCGCCGCGCACGATGGAGAACGCCGTCCAGAAAAGGATACCGACGACCGCGAGGCCGATCATCCGCATCGCGCCGATCACGCGCGGATTGTGCGCGACGCGCCGGTGGAGCGCGGAAAGCGGCAGCACGAGGAAGGAGGGGATGACGTTTGCCACCGCCGCCACGCCCGCCCCGCCGATACCGCCGATCAGGTAGCCGAGCGAGATCACGTACAGCCCGTTCGGTCCCGGACTGATGCGCCCGACCGCGAGCGCCTGCCCGAATTGCGCCTCCGTCGCCCAACTGTGATCGTGCACAAGGCTCTGCACGAGGATTGGCAGGCTGCCCAGCCCACCGAAGGAGAGCGTGCACGCCTTGAGGAACTGCCAGAAGAGTGCGAGCAAGTTCATCTGCGGTGCGTCTCCTCCGGCACGGGGGTAGATCGTACCGCCCCTGGTGTCGGTACGGGCGGGTGCATGGCGAAGATGCGGGGAAAGAGCGCGCCGATCGCGCCCATCGTCACGAGGATGAGCGGGACGGGCAGGCGCAGCAGACCGACGAGCAGCCCGCACGCGAGCATCACGACCAGCCCGCGCAGCCGGTCCCAGCCCTTGCCGAGCTGCCCCCCGCCCATCTGCACAACGATGGCGAAGGTCATCCCCCCGGTGGCGGGCACGATCCCCGCGAGCGCCGCCCCGGCCACCCGGTTGCCCTGCACGACGGTGATAAAGACGGAGAGGAGGGTGGTGATGGCGATGGCGGGTGCGAGCAACCCGGCGAGTGTGGCGATCACGCCGCCCATCCCGGCCATCATTTTTCCCATCACGATGGACTGCGCGATGATGTTCGTCCCCGGCGTCAGTTTGGAGAGCGCAAACGCCTCGTTGTATTGGTCGCCCGTCAGCCAGCGACGGCGCTGCACGAACTCCCGCCGCATCAGAAAGAGCGTCGCCGCCCCACCGCCGAATGAGAACGCGCCGATCCGCAGCCACGTCAGAAAGATCTCCTTCAGCGGCGGCGACTGCGGGTCAATGGCCGCGTGCTCCTCGGGCAGCGGGAGCGGCGCGTCGTCGGGCGATGGCGTGGGAGATTGCATGGCGGATCGGTCCCTTCCTCACGATGCATAGATGCCGCGACTATCCTACCCGATAGATCGCCTCATCTGCCCAGGTTGCCCATTCGCGTATACTATCGGCGAGAAACGGACGGTGGGACGCTCGCGGCCCATATTGTGCATGCACGTTTACACGGGTGCGATAAGTAACGTGAGCGGAGTGAGATGGACGCCATCCTCGATTTGGAAATCTGGCCGCAAACGTCGCGGCGTTTCGTCCGCCGGTGGCTCGATGCCGTGCGGCTATTTACCGTCTTCGCGACGTTCGTCGCGCTGATCGGCATTGGCGTTTCCCTGTATGCGTGGCGGCAAATGGACCGTGCCGAGACAGCGGCGCAGCAGCAACTCCGGTTGATCGGTCGCACCGCCTCCCAATCGTCCGTGACGCTCCGCAGCGTCACGGATGCGAGCACGCAAGGCGCGGCGACGGTGGATAGCGCCACGACATCGCTCAAGCAGGTCTCCGGGACGATCCGCGATACCGCTGGGACGATTGAAGCGACCGCCGGACTCTTTAACTTCACCGTCCCAATCACCAATGCCCACCCGCTTGCCGGTGTGGACGCAAGTTTCCGCCAGCAGGCGGCGCAATTGCGGACCGTTTCGACCGAACTCGACCAAACAGGCACCTCGCTCGCGGCGAACGGTAGCAACCTGCGCACGATCGGGCAAGAGGTGCAGACCGTTTCGCAGGATATGGACACCATCGCCAACCAGATCCTCCAACTGGCCGACGGCTCTGGTGCCGGTAACATACCCGCGATCGCCCGGAATGTGCGGATCATCCTGATCTGGAGCGCAGTGCTGCATCTGCTTGTGCTCGGCTTCGCGATCTCTTTTTACATTCTCGCGACCGTGCTCCGGCAATTGACGTATGATATTCCCCGCATCAGGAATCGCGAGACAGAGGAAAACGCTTGAACCGCAGAGACGTAGAGGAACGCAGAGAGGAAGATGAGAATGGGATGGGAAAGCTGCCCCGTTCTTTTCCCTCTGTGTTCTTTGCGTCTTTGCGTCCTCTGCGTTGATCTGGTTTCGCTACGGATGGGGAGAAATGCGTATGCGACGGGGATGGATCATCGGGGGCATGCTCCTCGTTCTGGTTGGGATGACGGCGTTCCCGGTGGGCGCGGTAGCGTTCGCCACGCCCGCCTTCCAAACGCAATGGGTGACGGGCGAGGCAATCGAAACGAATTTCTGGGGGCCGCTGACGACCTCCGATGGTGGCCGGACGGAATATTATCGGGACGCACCCTCCGGTCAACGCCTCGCGCAGTACTTCGATAAGGGGCGGATGGAGTGGACGGACCCGCCCGGCCGCGTCACGAACGGCCTACTTCCGGTCGAGATGATCCGTGGCCGCATCCAGTTCGGTGATACGACATTTGTCAGTAAACCGTCGCCGAATATCGCCATTGCCGGCGACCCAAGTAATGCGGGGCCGACCTACGCAACGCTCGGTGGCCGGGCGAGCGGCATCCTCGCCCCCGCACCGGCGAAAACGGGCATGCCGGTCACAACGGTGATGTCCGCGACGGGCGACCTTTCGCAAGGATCGTCCGTCCCCGGTACCACGCTCTCGGGTTACGACGCGGCGACGCAGCACAATGTCGCCTCGGTCTTCGCTGATTATCGCAACCGCGCCGGTCTCGCCACCATCGGCCTCGCGATCTCCGAACCCTTTCGCGCGGGCTTTGTCGTCAGCGGCCTGCCGAAAGATGTCGTTGTGCAGGTCTTCGAGCGGCGCGTGCTGACCTACACGGCGGCGAACACACCCTCCTTCCAGGTGGAGATGGGCAACGCGGGCTTGCATTACTATCAGTGGCGCTATCCGCCCAATGCTCCACCGATCCAACCGCCGCAATAAAAGGCCACGGCGGTGCAAAGCAACCAGGCAGCGCCCGGCACTCTTTATCACCGTCCGTGATGATTGTCGCCAGCAGAGGGGGAGAAGCGGGAGATGTATCTCACAATGTTGCTACCGGCAGGTAGCCAGCAGATGGTCCATCGCACGATGCGGCAGGCGTTTCTTCTTTGCATGACGTTGAGCCTGTTCGTAGCCGCTCTGCCGACAACTGCGGCACCTGGTATCGCGGGTGACGACTGGTTGACCTACGTCAACAGTGTCCGCGCGATGGCGAACATGCCGGTCGTCACCGAGAATGCCACATGGAGCGCGGGCGCGGTGAAGCACAATCTGTATATGATCGCGAACGGCTTGACGCACCCCGAAACCCCCGGCGTGCCCGGCTACACGCCGGAGGGCAACGACGCGGGCAACAACGGTAATGTGTTCGGCGGGACGGGTACCTATACGTTCCGTGACGCAATTGATAGCTGGATGACGGGGCCGTTCCACGGTGCGGGCATCATTGACCCGATGCTTTCCCAGTCCGGCTTCGCGATCACCGCGTCCACACCGCCTGGCTCGACGTACGCAACACTGGATGTGCTGCGCGGGCGACAAGCACCCCCGACGTACCCCGTGATGTTCCCCGGCAGTGGCAAGTCTATGCCCTATCTCACATATGACGGTAGCGAGTCGCCGGATCCGCTCTCGGGGTGCGCGGGCTATGCCGCCAGTCAGGATGCGCCGACTGGTGCGCCCATCTATCTGCTGCTCGCGAGTGCGCCGAATGTCTCGGCATCCTCATTAAGCAAGGACGGTGCGGGGAACCTTGCGGTTTGCGAACTGGACGAGACGAACTACACGAATGCCGATCAGCAGGACCTCGGACGCGGCGTGTTGGCGATGCGGCACGCGGTGATTCTCATGCCGCAGGCGCCATTGTCCGCCGGTGTATATCGTGTCTCAATCACCAGCGGCGGAGCCGTCTACGCCTGGTCGTTCACGGTCGGAGGATGAGCGGCGTGTGCATTTCGCAAGGAAACCCTCGCCGTAGTACACTGCCAAGAGAGCCGCAGGCGCGAAAGATGCATGACGGTTCGTGTGGGTATTGGGCGTCGTAAGGAGAGATGATTCATGGCGACGGAAACGAAGATTTCCATCGAATACTGCACGGCCTGAGGGTACCTCGATCGGGCCGTCAGTTTGGCGGACACACTCCTTCACGATTTCAAGAACAAGATCGGTGCGTTGACGTTCCTCCCCTCCTCGGGCGGCGTCTTCGAGATCGCGGTGAACGGGTCAGTCATCCATTCCAAGAAGGAGACGGATCAGTTCCCGGACGAAGAAACGATCATCAAGCGGGTCGGCGAACTCGTCAGCGCGTAAGCGAACCGTAAGGATTTCTCGGTACAGAAGATGGATGACCAGCGACGGTCATCCATTTCTTTGTGTCCGTGCGTATACTGGGCAGAAGTGCACCGCCACAACGCGCCGAAAGGAGCATCCATGCACCGCCGTCTCCGACTCACTCCCGCGCCGCTGGCCGCATTGGTCGTGCTCATTGCACTCGTTGGGTGCGGCGGCGGCACCGCACCAACTGCGTCAAGTGCTCCGACAGCGGTGCCGACCGCCGTGCCAGCCAGCGCGACTGTGGCCCCATCAATTTCGCTTGCCCCAACGGCAGTTGCCAGTGCTGCCGCTGCTCCGACGACCGCGCCGAGTGCGGTTGCGACTGTCGTGCCGACAAGCGCATCGGTGTCGCTTCCTACCGCGCGTCCCGCGACTGTAGCGGCGACAAATACGGTATCCGCACCTGCAGATGCGAAGAATGCCGTGCCCGCCCTCGGCATCACCGATCCCGCGAAGTGGTACAACACCGCGCCGCTGACGTTGGAGGCATTGCGCGGCAAGCCGGTCTTTCTCGTCCTCTGGAGCGATATATGACTGGATTGCCGGTCGGAGGTTCCGACCCTCAACCAGTGGCACGCCCAATACACACCGCAGGGCTTAACGATCATCGGCGTACACGGTAACGAGTTTAAGGGTCAGATGCCCGTTGCCGACGGTGTCAAGGAACTGAAGATCACCTATCCTGTCGTGGATGACGACGCGAAAAAGGTCTGGAAGGATTACAGTATCCGCTCGCAACCCTC
>JBBSFO010000112.1:0-10853 GCA_038238655.1 Thermomicrobiales bacterium
ACTGATCGGCGGGAGCAAGGCGGACGATTGGCAAGGTTGGTACGACCGGAATATCCCGGAAGCGGAACGGCTCTATGCCGACTATCTCTCGGAACTGAGAAAGGATGGAATACTATGAGTGGACATCGCCCCTGGTCCGAGATTCGGCACCAGGGAACCCCCGAAGAAGAGGCTGAGATCGCCGCTGAGGTGCGTGCCATGCTGCGCGAGAACGCGCTGATGCAGTTGCGCCGCCGCCACGAGATCAGCCAGGAGGAACTTGCCGCCGCACTCGGAATCTCCCAAGCGCGTGTGTCGAGTATCGAGCACGCGGACGAGCCGCAACTCACAACGATCCGTCGCTATATCGAGGCGATGGGCGGCGAGCTGATCGTGCAGGCGAAGATTGACGGCGAGACGTTTAACCTACTCGCCGACGATTAGCGCGGGCAATCGCGCAGTACGTCCGCGAGGCGGCGGATGCCTTCGGTGATTGTGTCGGGCGGCTGCGCGCAAAAGGAGAGGCGGAGGCTGTTCGTTTGGCCGCCCGCACTCGCCGTGCAGCCGGTGCCCGGGACGATGCCAACGCCGCGCTCGTTGCCGCGTGTCAGGACATCCGCCACGTCCATGCCGGGCGGCAAGGTGAGCCAAACGAAGAAACCGCCCTCCGGCTCCGTCCATATCACGTCCGGCGGCATATGCTCGTGGAGGGCGGCGAGCATCGCGGCGCGGCGTTCGGCGTAGACGGCGCGGATGCGGTTGAGGTGGTCGGGGAAAAAGCCCGTTTGCATCATCTCATAGACGGCTTGCTGCATCACGCGGTCGGAGTTGATGTCCGCCGCCTCCTTCATTGCATAGAGTTTGTCGCGCAGGGCGTCCGGCATCACCATCCAGCCGATGCGGATACCGGGAGCGATGGTCTTCGAGAAGGTGCCGAGGTAGATCACGTCGGGATCGAGGGCACGGAGTGGCGGCACCGCCGCTCCGGCGTAGCGCAAGGCGCTGTACGGGTCGTCTTCGACGATCACGAGGTCGCGCGCGCGGGCGAGGGCAATCAATCGCTCGCGATGGGCGAGCGGCATCGTTGTGCCGGTCGGGTTCTGGAAGGTGGGCACGACGTACAGAAACTTCGGGCGCTCGCGCTGTAGCATCGCCTCCAACGCGTCGAGATCGAGGCCGTCCGTCCTGACGGGTATGGGGAGGTAGCGCGGCTCGCAAAGATCGAACGCCTGGAGCGCACCGGGATAGACCGGGTCTTCGAGTGCGACGGTATCGCCGGGGTTGAGAAAGAGGCGGGCAAGGAAGTCAATCCCCTGCTGCGCGCCACTGAGCAGCATGATGTTTTTCGCATCTACATCCGGGCAACCGAGTGCGTGCATCTGTTGCGCGACGAGCGCGCGGAGGTCCCACGCGCCCATCGCGCTCTGGTAGCCGAATAGATCCTGCGTACACCTCCAGGCGCGCTCCATCCCGCGCTCCAGCCACGCGCGCGGGATGCATTCGGCTGCGGGCGCGCCGCTGCGGAGCGAGATGAATCCCGCTCCCTGCTTCGGATACGACGGTCCCGACACGACCGTCAGATGCATCTGCGCCGCCTGCCGGGAATACCGCGTCGTCCAATCGCGCATGATTGCCCCTTCGGAGTTCGAGGTTCGAGGTTCGGGGTTCGAGGTTCGGGATGATTCCGAACCCCGAACGCCCCTACCTTACCTGCCGCGCTACAATGGCGCAATTACGGGAGGCCGTGGTACTTTGTGCGGGAGGGGGGTGCATGAACGAGACATCACCAAACGAGCCAACGAGCGAAGGTGCTGCCGGGCGGCGGCTGTACGCAAAAATTCTCAGCGGGACGGACGCGGCGACGCTCGAACGGGCCGTTAATGGCGCGCTCGCAACGATCCCGCTTGCCGCCCGGCCACAAGTCTCGATGATCGCGCCGCTCGGTGATCGCGTGCGCCTCTATGCGCTCGTCACCTATGTCGGTGCGGAAACGGAGGCCGACGAGGCGGTGAAGGCGGCAGCCGAGCGCCGTCGTCGCATGAGCATCAACTACGAGACGTTGAAGTAAGGAGAAAGAACCTCACCCCCGGCCCCTTCCCGCGCCGAGGAACGGAAAGGCCGGGGAATTAGGGTTTCCCCGACGGCGAGAACGTATACGCTCTGTCCGATCATGGCATTCCCCTTGCCACACCTTTTCCCGTGCGTTACCGTGCATCGAATGAGCGCTTCGCGCTGACAGGGATCGCGCGGTTCGTCGGCGCAGATGGAAGCAAGGGGCAATGGGCACGACAAGCGCAGCGATGGCCCGGCGATACGACGTCGCGCCGTATCCGGGCAGAACAACGAGTGACCCCTTCGCGACGAACCCCGTCCGCAAGGCAATCGGACTGATCCTTGCCGGCACACCGGCGGCGATGCTGACCTTCTCGCCACGCTTGCTGGACTGGCTGCTCCAAAGCAATCCGGTCATTGCCGGGTTTGTCGGCGTTTTCATGGCGCTCTCGATCGCAACGTGGGCGGGACTGGTCTTCGGGATCATCATCCTCGGTATCTGCACGATCGAGGGGATCGTTATTGCCATCCACCGTTTCCTCACGCGTCACCTGACGCCCGTGGATCGCCTCGCAGTCAGCGAGCGTGTCTGCGCGATGCTTTATCGTCGCGGCTACCACACCGCCGAACATCTGTCCGCCGTGCCCGATGCCGAACTACGCTCCCATCCCAACTTCGACGACCGCCTGCTCCGCGAAGTTGCCCGTGCCCTCTACCTCTGGGAGCAGGAGCGACGAATGAGCAATGAGCGATGAGCAACGAGCAATGAGGGATTCTGGTCTCCATTCATTGCTCGTTGCTCATCGCTCATTGCTTTATACTGCCTGCATCAATCGCGTTGATCGGAGCGGTGCGCGCAGTGAGGGAGGGAAGCGATGAATCTGACGAGTCGGGCGGTCGTTTTGGATGGGGTGAAGGGGAATTTCTCGGTTACGGAAGCGGCGGTGCCGGAGCCGGGGCCGGGGAGCGTCATCGTCAAGCAGGAGTTGTGTGGTGTCTGTGGCACGGACGTCCACGTTTTTCAGGGGCACATGGCGTCGGTGCCGATGCCCGTCGTGCTGGGGCATGAGATCGTCGGCACAATTGTCGCGCTCGGCGAGGGCGTGACGACCGATAGCACGGGGCGTCCGGTTGCGGAGGGCGATCTGATCGGCATCAAGCCGGGCGTTTCGGATAACAGCGATTTCTTCGGCTCGATCTCGTTCCAACCGACGCTTTCCGCCGGTTCCGGGGCGTACGGCTTTGCGGCGAAGTCTATGAACTTCCTCCCGCTGGCGGTGACGGGCGGTTTTGCCGGGTATCAATGGCTCATTCCCGGCACGAAATTCTACAAGATGAACGCCGATGCCGTCGCCTCCTCGATCCTGGAACCGCTCAGTGTCGGTATTCATGCGGCGGGGCGCGCGACATACCAGTTCGGCGACACCGTCGTCATTCAGGGAGCGGGGCCGATCGGGCTGATGTGCCTAGTCGCCGCGAAGGAACTCGGCGCGTTCAAGACGATTGTCATCGGCGCGCCCGCCGACCGTCTTGCCTTCGCCCGCGAACTGGGCGCGGACATGACGATTGACATCACCGAAGTGACCGCCGCCGCCGCACGGCAGCAGATGGTGCGCGACGCGTCCAGCCACGGCTACGGCGCGGACATCATCATCGAGGCGACGGGCGTCCTCGCGGCGCTGCCCGAAGGGTTCGACCTCTTGCGGCGCGGCGGGCAGTACGTGACGTGCGGCCACTTCACCAATGTCGGCGATGTGCCGCTCAACCCGTGGGGACACTTCACTTTCAAAGAGATCACGCTGTATGGTGTCTGGGGTTCGTCGCACGGCCATTTCGTTCAGGCACGGCAACTGATCGAGAGCGGCAAGTACCCGATGGCGAAGTTCGTTTCGCACCAACTGCCATTGGAGCGCGTCGCGGACGGTATCGCCGCGATGAGCGGTCGCTATACGATTGATGACGAGCCGATTCGCAAGGTGGCGATCCGGGCGAATTAACGGAGAAGCGATGAGCAACGAGCAATGAGCAATGAGTCGAGGCACTGTTCCTCATTGCTCATTGCTCGTTGCTTTATCGGAGGCAGATATGCCAATTGCCATCGTCGTGGCGATGCCGGAGGAGATGACGCACCTCGAAGGGCTGCTCCGCGCGCGGGGAGCGACGTGGGAGGGGACGGATGCGTACGGCCCGCGTCGCTTTGACCGCGTGATCTTCAATGGCCTCGCGCTCGTGCTGACGACGAGTGGGATGGGGATGGTCGCAGCGGGCGCGGCGACGGAGGCGGTCATTGACCAGTATGGGCCGCGCGCCGTCCTCAATTATGGCTGTACCGGCGCACACCGTGTGGATATTTTGACGGGCGATGTCGTCGTCGGGACGGCGTGTATCGCCTATGACCATGGGCGGCTGCGCCCCGGCGGTCATTTCGCGTACCGGCCCGCGCGCGTGTTCGTCGAAGGGGAGCATCGCGATGTGGATGCCTTCCCGGTCGGGAGCGCGCTCCTCGCGGTCGCGGAATCCGTTGCCGGGAACGGTCGGTGGCGGCGCGAAGCGTGGCCGGAGGATCACTGGCCGCAGGGTATCCCGCACCGCGCGCCGCGTGTCTGGTTCGGTCCCATCGCCTCGGCAGACCGCTTCACACAGGATGCCGACGCCCTCCGCGCGCTCCACGCGGAGCACGCGACCCTTTGCGAGGACATGGAAGCCGCCGCCATCGCGCAACTCTGCCTGCTCCATGATCTGCCCTTTCTGACCGTCAAGGACATCTCCAATAACGAGTTCCATACGGTTTCGATCTTTGGAGAGGGAGGTACGTTTGACACGCTGCATGCGGAACTCGGCAAGCGTGCCGGATCGTTCCTGTTCGGGGTTCTCGAACGCCTGGCCGCGAGCGAAGTACTGCGTGCTGAGTACTGAGTGCTGGGAGCAGAGAGGTGCGTGGCTGTACGCCTTTACCCTCATTGCATATTGCTCATTGCTCCCGTTGCGCCCGCTGCCGTTGCGGGGTATCCTTAATGGAGCGAATGTGGGGAATGCCGATCATCGCTCACGGTCGGGACGCGCACGGGAGTACGAGAGTATGGAAGAAGACGATCGCTCGATCGCACTAACGCGAGCGTTGCGGTGGATGGGAAGCATGGAAGTATTCGAGGCGAGCACCGCGACGGGCTCGACCTATCATGTGATGCGCCACCCGGACGGCGGTTATGAGATCACCGGTGGCCGCAGTTTACGTGGCTGGGAGCGGGCCGATATCGTCGGCGCGGTGCCCGATTCGTCCGGGTATGCCCGTCTCGCTGTCATCCGTGCCGATCCGGGGACGGACGACAAATCCCTCACGACCAGCCCCGTCATGCAGTGGCGGATCGTCCCCCGCGCCCAGGCGGGGTAGAGAAGTAACGAGTAGCGAGTAACGAGAAGGGATATCCCCCTCGCTACTCGTTACTGACTTTACCGCCTGCGATCAGGCAGGGTGAAACCGGCAGGAGGGATGAAGAGGGTGGGCTTTTTCTCCTCACCCCACGGTTCCGGCTCGTAGGTATCCGGCGGCGCGGCGGCCTTGAAGCCCGCGTCTTCGAGGCTTTTGATCTGCTGTTCCATATCGCGTTGCGCGGTTTCAACGGTCGTCGCCGTCACCTGGGTAGCGGAAACGCGCGTCTTACCGTCCGCGTCTTCGCGCACGCGGCTGATAATGACGCTCTGCATCGGTCCCTGGTTCGTCTCGACGACCGCCAGTTGAATGGCGAGTGCGGCGATTCGCCCGCTCTGCTCGCGCCCATACCAGACCTGTACGGTCTGCAACGGCGAGGCGGGAAGGGTCGTCGCCGCGACGGGGATGCCCCGGTTTGCGCGGTCAAGTTCCTCCCAACCCAGTGTCTCAATGTCCTCTGGCATCATGTCCACTCGCTATCCTCCTGAGGTGTGAAGCGACGGAAACGCCCGCCGCAGAATCGTATTCTGGTAGTGTATCATGCGGCGTGTCCCGCGAGACACGCGCACATCGCCTCAGATTCTAACGGTCGCTCGCGCGAAGATATTTCGCATCGTTCGACACCGAAAATGATTAATGTGCGGACAATCCAAAATCTCGGGTGAAACCCCCTCCCCAAGTGACCGTACAGCGCATATGATGGGCAACACATCAATGACTGGTCATGCCGTGTGCGCGGCGGGTTGGCGGCAGATGGTGAAGAGTCGCGTGGGGGAAGGGAACCCGGCAGGGATGGCCACGATTCAGATGGACGTCGTCGTGATCGGCGGCGGCATTACCGGAATGTCCATTGCGTACGCGCTCGCGCGGCGCGGCGTCCGCAATGTGCTGCTGCTGGAACAGCGCTTGACGGCTGGCAATACGACCCGAGGCGCGTTCGGCATCGTGCGGACGTATCACGCGAGCCGGGTGATGGTTTCGGTGGCGCGGCGGTCGGTACGGCTGTATGAGCAATTCGAGGAGGAGAGCGGCGCGCCGATCTTCGCGCGCACCGGCTTGCTCGTCGTCGTCCCGACGGGCGAGCAGGAGATGCTCGAAGCGAACGTCGGCGTCGCGTCGCACCTCGGCGGTACGGTGCGATTGCTTGCGAACGGCGACGCAGTTCGCGCTGTGGAGCCGCGGATCAGTCTGGATGGAGTCGCCGCTGCTGCGTACGAGCCGGGCGCGGGCTACGGCGACCCCATGCAGGCGTCGGCGGTCTTCGCCATCCGCGCGCGGGACCTCGGCGCGCAGATACGGCAGGGGATCCGCATCCTCAACATTGACGCCGAGGGAGGACCCGGCGATCGTCGCATCACGGGCGTGCTGACCGATGGCGGCTATGTGCGGACGGGTTGTGTCGTCAACGCCGGCGGTATGTGGGGACCATCGGTCGGCGAGATGATCGGTGTCGAGTTGCCGGTGCTCTCGTATCGCTATCTCGGTGTCGTCTTGCGTCATCCGCCCACATTCGGCGCAGCGCATCCGATCACGCTGGATCTGGTCAATGGGGCGGTGATGCGTCCGAGCGGCCCTCGCCTCACGCTCGTCGGCCCGCTCGGCGCGGTCGCGGAAGATGTCGTGCCGCCCGGTTGGGACGATCCGCGTACGGAGCCTTCCGCCGCTCCGGAGTATCAAACGCTTCTTCGCCGCCGTTATCCCGAACTGGCGAGCGCGACTGTCCAGGCCGCGTGGGCGACCTCGCACGATGTTTCGCCGGATTGGTACCCGATCATCGGCCCCGTGGACGGTGTTGAGGGGTATTACTGCGCGGTCGGCATGGGCGGCTACAGCTTCGCCCTCGCGCCTGCCGTCGGGGAGATGGTTGCGCGTTTGATTACCGACGAAGGAAGCGATGGCGTCGTACGCCCCCGCCGTTCCGAAGATCTCGATCCGAAAAGCCACGCATACTTCTTTCGACCTGGTCGCTTCGCCGGTCGCAATGCGGACGCGCCGGGTTCCGTGGATGGCGGATAGGGCAAGGATGGAAATACGACTTCACGACGCAACATAGTCAAGAATACAATTGTACGTTTATGGCTTGCGAATCGGGAATATCGCCCCTACAATCATGCGTTGGAGATGAGGGAATTGAATGTTCCCGTACCGATGCGCGCGTTGGAGGAAATGAAACCGGATGCCGATTTATGTATACGAGCGACCCGATGGGAGCCGTTTCGAGCTTCGTCAGGGCTTCAATGATGAGAGCCTGATCACGGACCCAGAGACGGGTGTGTCGGTTCGGCGGATCATGCAGCCCGCCCCGGTGATCTTTAAGGGTTCCGGGTGGTACAAGACTGATAGCCGCGCGACGGCGTCGAGCGATAAAACCGAGACGAAAGTGCCCGAGGCTGCGGCGTCGGCCACCGCTGAGAAGAGTGACGGAACGGCGACCGAAACCAAGAGCACGAAGGAAGCGGTGAGCGAGGCGACGGCCAAGACGACGGCGGAGATCAAAAAGACGGCGGACAAGCCCGCCACGCCTGCGGCGGCCTCCTGATGCTTCCCGCTCGGCGTGCGGCGCTCGCACCGCTTTTCCAGTTGCGGTATCCGCCTCTGGCTGCGTTCCGCAACGCGGGGGGCTGCTGCCTCTGTCGGTGACGGGGCGCGCCGTATGACGCGGCCGTTTCCCCGTCTCAACGTACCCATCGGTCGGCGCTTTTGCCGACCGGGACGTGCCGATAGGAGCATGCCCCATGTTTGACCGAATACGCGAAGACATCAAGGGTTTCTACGACAAGGACCCGGCGGCGAAGAGCACGCTGGAAATCATTCTCGCCTACCCCGGTTTCCATGCGGTTGTGTTGCACCGCCTGGCGCACCGGCTGTATCTGCGACAGGTGCCGGTGCTGCCGCGCCTCGTCTCGCACTTTAGCCGCTGGATCACCGGTATCGAGATTCACCCCGGCGCACAGCTCGGTCGCCGCCTGACAATAGATCATGGTATGGGTGTCGTCATTGGGGCGACGGCGGAGATTGGTGACGATGTGTTGCTGTATCAGGGCGTCACGCTCGGGAATGCGCGCTTCCAACGGGGCAAGCGACATCCGACTGTCGGCAACAACGTCGTGATCGGCGCGGGGGCGAAGGTGCTCGGCCCGATCACGGTGGGTGATGGCGCGCGGGTCGCGGCGGGTGCGGTGGTCGTCAACGACGTGCCGCCGAACACGACCGCAGCGGGCGTCCCCGCGAAGGCGATTCGCTATCACAATCCCGACACCGGGGAGTCGCGCCGATTGGAACAGATGCCCGACCCCGAGGGGGACGAGATCATGGCATTGCGCGCCCGTGTCGGCGAGTTGGAAGAGCGGCTGGCTGCACTCGAAGAGCGCGACACCAATGAGCTTGTCACGAGGAGGCGAACGGTCGCATGACGCTACGAGTGTACAACACCCTGACGCGCGAGGAAGAACCGTTCGAGACGATCGAGCCGGGCAAAGTGCGGATGTACGTCTGCGGCCCGACCGTCTACGCGGACGCCCATATCGGTCACGCGATGAGCGCGATCGTTTTCGATGTCATCCGGCGCTACCTCGAGTTCGCCGGGTACGACGTGCAGCACGCACAGAATTTCACCGACATTGACGACAAGATCATCAACCGCGCGAACGCCGAGGGGCGTGACCCGAACGAGTTGGCCGAGGAATACATTGACCAGTGGCTCGGGCAAACCGCCGCGCTCGGTGTCAAGCCCGCAACGGTCTACCCCCGGGCAACGCAGGAACTCGCTGAAATCCACGCGATGATCGGCGGTCTGATCGAAGAAGGTCATGCCTATGCGATGGACGGCGATGTTTATTACCGCGTGCGCTCCTTCGATGGGTACGGTAAGCTGTCGCACCGCTCGCTGGATGATATGCGCGCGGGGGAGCGCATCGCGGTGGACGAGCGCAAGGAAGACCCGATGGACTTCGCCCTCTGGAAAGGCGCGAAGCCGGGCGAACCCGCCTGGCCGTCTCCTTGGGGGCCGGGGCGACCGGGTTGGCATATCGAGTGCTCGGCAATGATTCGCCACCACCTCGGCGACCAGATTGACATCCACGGCGGCGGTGCGGATCTTATCTTCCCGCATCACGAGAATGAGATCGCTCAGAGCGAGGGATTGACGGGATCGGACCCCTTCGTTCGCTATTGGATTCACAACGGCCTGTTGCAGATGAAGGATACGGCGACGGGCGAGATCATCAAGATGTCCAAGTCGCTCGGCAACCTCGTCACCATCGGCGACCTGCTCACGCGGCGCAACGGCGCGGACATCCTGCGCTTCATGGTCCTTTCCGCGAACTATCGGACGCCCCTCACCTATACCGAGGAAATCTATGAGGCGGCGGCGAAGGGGCTTGACCGGCTTCGCACGGCATTGCGCGATAGTAGCGGCATAGTCGCGGACGGCGCGGCGTTCGCGACCGATTCGTCACTTGCCGGTGTTGCAGCGGGCGTGGAGGCGCAGTTCCGCGCCGCGATGGACGACGACTTCAACACGCCGAACGCTCTCGCCGCCTTGTTCGATTTCGCCCGTGCCACGAACCGCGCGAAGGACGAAGGTGCGGCGGCGCAGGATGTCGCGGCGGCGCAGGCGAAACTGCGCGAATTAATGGCGGTACTCGGCTTGCGACCGGATGCGGAGCGCGCCAATGATGGTGGGCAAGCGGCGGAGCCGTTTATCGAATTGCTGCTGCACGTGCGGCGCGATCTGCGCGCTGCAAAGCAATGGCAACTCGCGGACACGATCCGTGATAGCATGACCACGCTCGGTGTCGCGCTCGAAGATGGCGCGCAGGGCACGATTTGGCGCTGGACAGACGGAACCTAACCCCCGGCCCCTTCCGCCACTCGGTGTAGGAAGGGGGAGTGAACCTCCGAGAGATCGGGGCGTTACAGGGGTAAGGCACGATCTTTTAATGAGTCACCTCCTTCCCACGCCGAGTGACGGAAGGGGGCCAGGGGGTCAGGTGTATCATGTCAAAGGGTAATGGCACGAGCGGACGGTCTACGGGACCCTGGAAGGGCGGGCCGCAGCGCGGGAAAACCAGCCAGCAGCCCTTTTCACCACGCAAAACGAAGGACGCCACCGCCCGCCCGCCGCGCAAGGATCGGGGTGGCGCGGGCGTGCTGGCAGAGGACGGGCAATCGGGCAATTCTCCGACGATCGGTGCGGATCGTCGGTCGCCGCGCTCCGCCAGTCCCGATGAGGGATTCGCGCGGCAGGGGCGGGCACAGCCGGGGAAACCGGGCCCGACACAACGCGCCGAGCGCCCAACGCGTGAGGGCGGGAAGGCAAATAAACCCTGGGCCAATCGTCCGGCGGCGGATCGCCGCGCCGAACGCACCGCGCAAGGCGAGCGCCGGGAGC
>JBBSFO010000113.1:0-10845 GCA_038238655.1 Thermomicrobiales bacterium
CGATTGATCGGACAAGTATCTGGCAGTATCTTCTGCCGGAATTACGTGCGTTACCTCTCTGGCAGCAACTCGCTGAGCGCGCCGAGCGCGAGCGCCGTGGCGGCAAGAAGATTCTCGCTCTGATGTCGCCGGAAGCAGCACCAACCAGTGACCCTATCCACACGACCATCGCCGCCGATAGCGACAATGCTATGAAAACCACCGACGAACCGGCGGACTTCCTACCCAACATAACCGACAAAGGTAGCACCGATGTGCTTGATTTGGCCTCACGTACGGACGGTGTCGCCTGCGTAGACGCCGAAATGATCTCCGATTCGCCGGATGTCATTCCAAGCGACGCCGATAGACCTTCGACATTCGACGAAGGTAAGACGATCATCGAACCTGCTCGCCCATCCTTCGTCGTTCCGACCGACAGGATGTATAACCAAGAGGGAGAGAGTAAAGAAGAAACTAGGACAAGTACAAGGAGTACAAATACGCGCGAATCAGTGTCAGCAATTTTTGAGGCTTTGGCGGAACGAGACGAACGAGCACGCGTCGAAGCCATCGCCCCTGATGCAGGCACGTCGCCGCAGGCCAACGGGAACATCGCCAGACCATTCCTGTTTGAGCAACCACTTCCGCCGGTACCAGATCTCCCCGAGGAAGGAGCGGTCGTCGTTCGTGCCCTCGATGTCACCGAGCCGCCGACTGCCGTGTATGCGCAGCAGACCGCGACGATCACCGACATCGAGGCGGCACTGACGATGGCGAATGGTCGGCCACCGAGCGACATGGAAATCTCACTGCTCGTCCAGGTGGCGCGAGAATGCGATCCGGCGGCGCAAGTGCAGGGGTACGGGCCGGGGACGGGCCTCGGCTGGGTGCTCGCCGCGATCTGGGAGGCTGTCAACAGCGGCAGCCAGTTCGTTGCGCCCAAGCGCGTCGCAGCGATCTGCGACCGCTGGATCATCGAGGGCTTCGGGTCGGACAATCGTGCCAACCCAAATGCGCCGCCGACCGTCCACACACCGCCGCCAACGTGGCCAATGCCGACGATGAGTGACGAACCGCCCGCGACTGCACCGCCCAGTGCATTCACCGAGTTCGCGTCCCTGCCGACCTTGCCGGAAACCGGCTATTCATCCGTCCCGTCCGAAACGACGCCCGGCACAGCGGCGACCGAGGCCGAGGCGCGCCGCCTGTGGGAGCAGGTGATGCGGAGACTCGAAGGCGTGTTGCACCCCGACGCACTGGAGCGCTGGTTCATCGGCGCACGGGTGACGGTCATCGAGCACGACCGCGTCGTCGTCACCGTGCCCGGCGCGGACATCGCCCTCAAACTTGCCTCGTATCGCGGTCTGATTAGCCGTCGGATGAGCGAAGCGCTCGGGCGCACTGTGGACGTCGCCTTCCAAGCGACGCGTCTTTCCACGCCACCCGCTGCCTCCATGCCCGAAGTGCAACAGTCCACCCAGGTATACTCTCCGCCACCCAGTGAAACCGCGACACCGTGGTCGTGGCCCGCCGTAGCCGCATCCGGTTCGTTCCCGACGGTATCGGCGGAAGTTTCACCGACCTCACCTGCGGAGGTACCGGAATCTCCCCGTGCTGAGCGCCCCAGCGGGTCGTCGCGCCCCTCGGAACGCGCCGAGACATCCGGTTCACCGCCATCTGCAGCGACGCCGCTTTCCGTGACGGGCCTGAATCATCGGCAAATCTGGGCGATGGCGCTCCAGGATTTGCAAAGCCGCATGAGCGGCGCGACCTTTGCGGTCTGGGTGCGTCCCGCCGAACTGGTCACAATAGATCCGGACGGCACGGTAGTGATCGGGGCACGCAATCGCGTGCAGCGCGAGCGACTGGAACGCCAGCACCTCGCCGATCTCACTGCGGTCCTCGGCAAGATCCTCGAACGTCCAGTCGGCGTGCGCGTCGTCATGATCGAAGCGGATGGGAATGGGGCAGGGGAGCAGCGAGGAGCGTGAGGACTACGACACGGCGTGCATTTCCCGTCGAATAGACCAATTTCGGTCCAACGTCGCCCGTTCCCTCAGTCAGCGTCCGCATCCTTTTCAATCGGGAGATCAGTGCGCCGGGAATAATCGCCGAAGGAACCGACGTAGTGCCGCACATCGTCAAAGCCCGCGCTTTTTAACGCGGCGTACGAATGTGCCGCCCGGCCACCACTCTGGCAATAGGTGATCACTTCTTTGTCGGGCGTCACGCCCTTCGCCGCTAGCAGCGCGCGGATTTCGTCGGGTGACTTGTATGTCCCGTCCGCGTTGGAGAGTTCGGTCCATTCGATCCAGACCGAGCCGGGGATGCGCCCGAGACGGGGATTGACGCCCGCATAACGCCCTTGTGCGCTGCCCGTGTGCTCCCCCTCGGAACGGACATCGAGCAACACGACATCCGGATTATCGCTCGCTGCCGCCGCCTCATCCGCCGTGGCGAACGTCGCGTCGTTCCAGCGCGGCGTAAACGCGACACGCTGGCGCGTGGTGTCCTGTTCCTGCGAAATCGGGTGTCCCTCTGCCAGCCAGTGTCGCAGCCCGCCTGCGAGCAGCGCCACGTTCTCGTACCCGGCGAAATGGGCCGTCCACAGGCCACGCGCGTCCGTCGTCTCATTCTTTATCGCGTAGAAGACGATCGTTTCATCACCGGTGATCCCGAGGCTTGTCATATAGTCCACGACGTACGCCCGGAACTGTGCGTCGCCCGCCGGGGTGGAAACGGCTTGCGCGCCGTACGGGTACGCCGAAACTGCACCGGGGACGTGCCCCTGTGCATACTCCTGTGTGGTTCGCGTATCCACCGCGATCGCGTTCCCGTCCGCCAGATGTGCCGCCAACCATGCGCTATCCACGAACTGCATTCGTACCTCCTGAGACTAACGAGTAGCGAGTAACGAGTAGAGTCAAACCTCTCGTTACTCGCTACTCGTTACTCGCTACTCGTTACTGTCTCCTGCCCAACAACCCCTCGATCACATCCGGCATCCGATTGAAAAACGCGCCATTGGTGACGACGCGCGAGGCGCCCGCTGCCGTTGCTGCCGCGTGTCCCGCCGTGTCCACATGCGGACCGAAAGCGAGGAGCGGCGTTACCGCCAGCGACGGCTCCGCCCGGATTGCCCGAATCGTGCCCTCCCACTCCTGGAACGGCGCGCCGAAGTTGATAACGATCCCATCCGGCTCCCATTCCCGCGCGATGATCGCCGTCGCCGACGCGATGGGTGCAACGCGTATATCGTAACCACTCGCACGCAGCGTCCCTTCGATCCGCGAGGCGAACATCAGGTCGTCCACGAGTGCGAGAATTTTCTTCATAACCGCCTTCGACTGCGTCATATCCCACCCTCATCGCCATTCTGTCACGCTAGTGTATCATTGGGGGGAGAAGAGCAGGGGAGCACGTTTCGGACGATCGCTCGTCCCATACAGACCATTGGTGGAAATTGCTTCCCAGTTTCTCTTTACGCTCCACGTTTCCTGAGTACAATCCGATTAGACACATAAGGGCGTACTGGTGAGTGGGGATTGCGTTTCGTGGGGATGTGCCGACGTATCGGTGCATCGAAAAGGAGGAGGACCTTCGTGCAGAAATCGGGTACGGTGATCAGTAGGCGGCGGGTCGTAACTGCCGCGCTCCTGGCGGTGCCGCTCGCCAGCCTCAGCCGTTTGATCGGCAGCGATGAGGGCAGCGTGCAGGCTGCCGATGTCTCGGTCAACATTATGAACTTCAAGTTCGACCCGACGCCACTGACCATCCCGGTCGGGACGACAGTCGTCTGGACGAATCAGGACACCGCGCCGCACAATGCGACGAGCGATCCCGGCAGCGCCTTCACCTTTGCCACGAGCCTCCTACAAAAAGGGCAATCGGATAAGGTGACCTTCACCACGCCCGGTACCTTCACCTATTACTGCACCGTTCACCCGAACATGCACGGTACGGTCGTGGTGACAGCCGGCGGGGCAGCACCTGCCGCCGTATCCGCACCTATCACGACGGCTCCGTCGGTCGCTGCGCCATCGGTTGCCGCGCCATCGGTCGCTGCCCCGCCAGCCGGTAATCCGCCGGCGGTGACCGGTCCGTCCGGCTCGGGCGCAGGGAGCGGGAGTGGTCCAACGGGAAGCAGCGGATCATCGCCGACGACCTCAACCAGCGGCCCGCCCGGCGCCTTGCCCGCGTACTTCATCCGCCGCCTGGGCGACGGATAATCGCAATCGCAATCGCAATCGCGCGATGGTCACAATGCAGCGGGAGTGGCATATGCCACTCCCGCTGCATTGGCTATGGTGCAATGAAGCAGTCGTTCACGTGCCGCAGGCGTTTATTCCGTACGCTGCGTGCTTGCACCCGATGGTGGGGAACCGGGAGGAGGGTTCGGAGAAGGGACATTCGGATAGACAGGGCTTCGTTGCGGGTTTTGGGCATTCTGTTGCGCGTTCTGCTGGGATTGCGTGCCGAAATAAAACCCCAGCGCGGTACCAACCAGCGCAATTAATGATGGCAGGATTGATTGGACGAGAACCGCCCCATCGAGACGACCGAAACCGATAAAGAAGAGCGCGCCGCCGATCGTAAAACCGAGCAGGAGGATCAGCCACCGCGCGAGCGTGGCGCGCGTTTCCCCGTCCGGATCAATCACCTTCGTGAAGGGGGTCTGCTCGAGCGGCGACAACGCACTCGCTGTCGAAGCGGCAGTCTGTTTCCTCGGTGGCCCGGCCGTATCAAGATCGGGAGAATCCTCGCCCTCGCTCATCTGAAAACAAGCCTGCTTCGCGGCTCACCCGGCTTTTCGATCAGAATTTTGCTGCCTTGCTGAATCTCCTCCTGCAAAAACTGCTCGCTCGCGATTGCCTGACGTAGCGCCTCCGTCATCGTGATCCCGCGCTGCTCGGCGATGTGCCGGAGTGCGCTTACGGTGTCATCGGGGAGATTGACGGTAAACTTCGTGCTCATAGGACCCTCCCAATAGATGGATCGTCTCTTTCGCCGATACGGCAGATTGCCGTATTATCGCCGTATAGAATACAGGTGTCAATGCACACCGGTCACCCGCCACGGGTGGCCGACGGTCAGCGATAACAGACGGGAGCGTGCGATGGTAGCGGCCAACGAACAGGGTGAGCGGAAACGCCACAGAGAGTATCAAGCGGAGAAAACGACCAGGATGCCGCGCGGCATTGGCACGCGGCTCAAACGGCTGATGTTCTCGCCCCCGGCCTTTCTTGCGTTGGCCGCGCTGGTCGTCCTGTCGGGACTCTTCTTCGGTTCCCAGTCGGACGTTGTTGTCACGGGTGGACAGGTCTTTCAGTATTCGGTGGACTTCACGAAGACGGCAAACCCGGACCGCGATTTCAGCAGCGACATTGATATCCCGGCCAATACGCCCGCTACTGGGACGACGACGCTGAACAAACCGATCCATGTGACCGTCATGACCAGGGCGACGGACCCTGCCGCGCCCGCCGACAGCGCCGCTGACGTGGCAATCTACGGCAGCAAGGACGGCGCGACCTATACGGTCATTAAGCGCCTGACAAGCATCAGCGCATCATGGTCGCGCTGGGATAACGAGGGGCTGTATACCCATCTACGCGTGAAGGTGGAGAAACCCGTACTCGTCCAGACGACCCCGGCAACCAGGGTTGATGTTCTCGTCTACACGAATGCACAACGCGCAGGATCGGGATGTCCGTGGATTTCCCTGTGCTCCCTCCGCAACATCTTCAATTGACCGCCCGACCTTTGTCGGTCAATCCGCCGATGGATGCCTTTCCTCGCCTCTATGCGCTCAGATCATCGTAGACAAGAATGACAATGCACAGCCCGTTCGTGTATCTCCCTCGTCGCATCAGTCTCAGCCTTCCATTTCGGGTACAAGCCGAAACCAGCGCAACGGATTCAGTCCTGGTTTTCGATGGGCGAGATGGCAACGATCTCTTCGGTGAAGGCGATGAAGTTCGCGAGTGCGCTCTCCATCATCGCGGTGCCGTATTCGGTGGAGGCATTCGCGGGCGCGTCACCGAGGCAGCCATTGCGCGTGTACGCATCGAAGCGGAAGGGGACGGTGACGTTATACCGCCGCATCTGATTGCGGAAGCCGTACGTCAGGTCGGTCATCTCCCCGGCGGCGAGCGTCGCCTGCTTGACGATCCGGGGCGCGAGATACATCGCCGCCGAAACTTCCATCTCGCAGGCGTGCCCCGTGATCCCCGTGATGCCGAACCGCTCATTGACGTCCTTGTCCGCGAACGAGAAGTACGATGCCGCGCCGATGAACGCGACATCCAGTTCCTCGTGGATGCGCGCACACGCCGTCCCCATCGCGTTCGTGTTGCCGCCGTGGCCATTGACGATCATGAATCGCTGGAAACCGTGCTCCCGCAGCGATCCGACGATCTCGACGAGCACCTGCGTGAAGGTGTCCGATTCCAGCGTGATCGTGCCGGGGAAGTTCATATGATGGAACGAGACGCCCCACGGAGGCCCCGGCGCGACGAGCAGGCGCGGATAGGCCCGTGCACTTGCCAGGCGGCAGAACTCCGTCGCTCCGACGATATCCATGCTCACCGCGAGGTTCGGCCCGTGCTGCTCATTCGAGCCGATCGGCAGCAGCACGACCTCCACGTGCTCCCGGATATCCCGCACTTCCGGCCACGAAAGATCCGCCAGCATCAAATCCTGCCCGTTCGGTGACGCATTCGCCCGCTCCGCCATTGCGCTTCTCCTTTTTACCGGCATCGCTCCCGATCGCACGTCAAGTATACGGGAATCGCCCGTGCAGCGATCGCATCGCCGGCGAGGACTGCTTGTGCCAACGCCGCAGCGCCCGTACCATTGCACGCAGCCACGTCCCTCCCGTTATGTGTTGTCGTTCCTCAAATGATTCCGTGGTAAGAAGGAGTTTCTCAACGTGTCTGATCGTGCTGCGCGGCTGGAACGGTCGGTGCTGGTAACGCCCGCGTCGAATGCGCGGATGATCGAGAAGGCGGCTGCGTCCGGTGCCGATGCCGTCTGCATTGACTTGGAGGACGCCGTCGCGCCGAGCGAGAAGGAAGCGAGTCGCGCCAATGTCATTCACGCGCTCATCCACAACGATTTCGGCGACAGCCTGCGCATGTACCGCATCAATGCGCTCGATACGCCGTATGCGTACCGCGATCTGATCGAGGTCGTCGAGGTGGCGGGGGATCACCTCGACCTCGTCGTTGTGCCGAAGGTGGAACGGGCGGAGGATGTCTATGTGATCGAGACGCTGTTACGGCAGATCGAGATGGCGAAGGGACTGACGAATCGGATCGGCATCGAAGTGCAGATCGAGACGGCGCTCGGTTGTGTCAATGCGAACGCCATCGCCGCCTGCTCGCAGCGAGTCGAGGCGATCCTCTATGGGCCAGGCGATTACGCGGCCTCCTTGCAGATGCCGATGGACTCCATCGGCGCGCTCGATGCGAGTGACGACGTGTATCCCGGCCACCGCTGGCACGCGATCATGCAGACCGTCGTCGTGGCGGCGCGGGCCTTCGGGAAGCGGTGCATTGACGGGCCGTACGCGCCCTTCCGCGACGCGGCGGGGTTCGAGAAGGTGTGCGAGATCGCCCGCGTGATGGGCTTCGACGGCAAATGGGCGATCCACCCGAGTCAGGTCGCAACCCTGAACCGCGTCTTCTCGTTGCCGGAGTCGCAAGTGACGTGGGCACGGCACATCCTCGATACCTATGAGGCAGCGATGGGCGCGGGCACGGGCGCGATCACCGTGGATGGTAAGATGGTGGACGCCGCCTCCCTCCGCGTCGCCCGCGCGATCGTCCAGAAAAGTACGTTGGCCGCTGCCCGGAATAAATAAAGGAGCGCAGGCTTTCCAGTCTGCGCTGCCACGCCTGTTCGTCTCTTTTGGATTCCGCGCGGGCAATCATGTAGCGGCCAATGGCGAGCATCGCCGTCATGTCGTCGGGCCACGCATCGTGTCGCTAGCCACCGTGCTGCCCGTGCGGTTCAGCGGGCCCACTCGCCGGCTACCTGCCTGGTCGTGGCGTTGACGCGGTTGAAGAGGTTGGTCGTGGCGATCATGAGGACCAGGGCCGCCAGTCCCTGCTCGTCGTAGTGCCGGGCGGCCTCATCCCAGATCGCGTCGGATACCGGGTCCACCCGATCGGCGAGACGGGTGGCGGCCTCGGTGAGGGCGAGGGCGGCGCGTTCGGCATCGGTGAAGTAGGGTGCCTCTCGCCATGCAGCGACGGCGAAGAGCCGCTCGTCTGTTTCGCCTGCCTTCTTGGCGCTACGTGCGCCCGAATCAACGCAGAAGCTGCAGCCATTAATCTGGCTCGCGCGCAGGTGGACAAGCTCGAGCGTCGCCGCTGGCACGCCGCCCTTTCTGATGGTCGTGAGCAGGGCGCCAATGGCATGCATGGCGTCAGGAAGGATCATTGCCGGGTTGCTCATTCGTGCTTGCATGATTACTCTCCTCCAAGGGATTTCGACGGTCTTTGCTGAGCCGGAATACTGATTATCCAGCTGGTCTCCTTCGTCACATCAGCCGGGTTTCGTTCGTCACTACTATGACGGAGCGCGTTGAGGGAATATGACCGATGCGTTTCGCTCCTCACTACTATGACGGAACGCGACGGAGGAATGTGACCGATGGACGAACATGACGGGCTGGCGGAGCAGTTCGAGGCACACCGCACCCACTTGCGCGCGGTCGCCTTCCGGATGCTTGGCTCACTGAGCGAGGCGGACGACGCCGTCCAGGAATCCTGGCTCCGGCTCAGCCGCTCCGGCACGAGCGGCGTCGAGAACCTCGGCGGCTGGCTGACGACGGTCGTTGCGCGGGTGTGCCTCGACCTGCTGCGCGCGCGCGCGTCACGACGCGAGGAGCCGCTGGGCGCGCACGCGTCGGGCCCGAACGAGGGCCGCGCGGAGGGAGGCGACCCCGAGCACGAGGCGCTGCTGGCCGACGCGGTTGGCCTCGCGTTGCTTGTGGTCCTCGACACCTTGAATCCCGCCGAGCGACTCGCCTTCGTGCTCCACGACCTGTTCGCCGTGCCCTTCGACGAGATCGCTGTCATTGTTGAGCGCTCCCCGACTGCGGCGCGGCAACTCGCCAGTCGGGCACGCCGCCGGGTGCGGGGAGCGACCGCAGTTCCCGACGCCGATCTCGCTCGCCAGCGAGAAGTCGTCAATGCCTTCCTATCTGCCTCACGCAACGGTGACTTCGATGCGCTGCTCGCGGTGCTCGACCCCGCCGTCGTGCTCCGCGCCGACCGCGCAGCCGTGGATGCGAGCGCATCGCGGCAGGGCAAGGGGGCACTGAAGCTGGCACCGGAGAGCCGGGGAGCGTCGGCCGTGGCCAACACGTTCTCCGGACATGCCCAGGCCGCACAACCGGCACTCGTCAACGGAGCCGCAGGAGCCGTGTGGGCTCCGGGCGGACGACCGCGTGTCGTCATTGGCTTCACGATCACGCGCGGGAAGATCGTCGCAATCGACATCCTCGCCGACCCCGCACGCCTCCGCCAGCTCGACCTGCTTGTCCTCGACGACTGACGAACCAATTTGGTGGTTGTGAGATGCACTCACGCCGACGAGAGGTGAAGGAATGAGTGAGGCTCGGTACATGCTCCATCCTATCGGATGCGTCGAATCTCCGCTCGTCGAACGCGGCCTCGCCCCAAGACAAGGCGACGAAGGAGCGCCGGACGCCTGGCTCGTGTTCGACCCGAGCATGCGCCCGGCGATTCGCGACCTCAAGGTCGGTACGAAAATCATCGTCTGACATGGCTTGATCGTGCCCGTCGCGACGTACTAATCGTGCATCCTCGTGGTGATCAGAACAACCCCATGCGCGGAGTGTTCAGCACGCGTTCTCCCGATCGGCCGAACCCTATCGGACTGCACACCGTGCAGGTCCTCGCGATTGACGACACCAGGATTTGCGTGCGGAACCTCGAGGCGCTCGACAAAACGCCCATCGTGGATATCAAGCCCCTCCTTGAGCCAGTTCAGGAACGATGACTCGAGCAGAAGCAGATCAGACCAGACCGACGCACCCGTAAACCGAACTGCCAGCGGGCACTGATCGCCCGGCCTTGAAAATGATGGGAGATAGTGCCCACCGTTCTTTTCGAGAATGGGCGGCGATCTGCTTGCTTTGTCCAGCAGATCGCCGAGTTCTTTGTCTGGATCAAAACCGATCGTCTTTGGTCCGCAGAGCATAAAGACCTGTTTCCTTCAGTTAATACGTCCATCTTACCATATTGTTAAACCCTCAATAATTCGTGCGGCGCATGACACGATGTTGGACAATCATCGGTGACAAACCGATACTGAGCGATGTCGTGGCACGATGGATGCGCGGTGGACACGATGCGGTATCGGGCGATGCCAGCGGATCGTCGTCGTGCGAAACGCGTGAGGAGCAGCTATGGGTCAGGTCGTACTTGGGCTTGTTTTCCACAACCATCAGCCGATCGGCAACTTCGGCTGGGTCAATGAGGAGCATTACGAGAAGGCGTACGAACCGATGGTCGCCGCGCTCGAACGGCATCCGGGCGTGCGCGTCGGTCTCCACTACACCGGCTCACTCCTCGACTGGTTACGCATGACCCACCCGGACCTGCTCGACCGCATCCGCGCACTCGCCGAGCGGGGGCAGGTCGAGGTTGTCGGTGGCGGCTTTTATGAGCCGGTGCTCGCCGTGCTGCCGGAAGTGGATCGTGTTGGACAGGTCCGTGCCCTCGCCGATGCCGTCCAGCAGACCTTTGGCACAACGCCGACCGGGATGTGGCTGGCAGAGCGGGTCTGGGAACCGGGGCTGCCGCACTCGCTCGTGGATGCCGGGATGCA
>JBBSFO010000114.1:0-10802 GCA_038238655.1 Thermomicrobiales bacterium
ACGAAAATGGGTCGCCAGAGTTTCATTCACATCGCCGTCTCTACCGAAGCGGGCGCGGTGACGGACATTGAGGTCGGCGGCAGCGCCGTCCCGGTTCTGGAAGGGATAGTGTCGCTCCCCTGAGATACTGCGAACCGACACATGTGCCTTGACAAGGTACCAAAACGTGCCTACGATGTAACCGTCAAAGATGATTGAACTGGTTAGCATCCGGCTTTCGCCGGCGAACTGTGTCATCCCTGCGCTGGAAACAAGGAGACAGAATGGGCGGGCAACACCTCGGTGCAACGATCATTGGCGACGTGCGACAACGACCGAGCCGGGAGTGGTGGGCGGGTGCATTAGCGACGCTGCCGTTCTGGCCGGGCGCGGCGCTCTTCGGCATCGTTTACGCGGTAACGGCGCGGGCGGCGGGGCTGTCCGGGCCGGAGATCGTCGGCATGTCGCTGCTTGTCCATGCGGGGTCGGCGCAGTTCGCGGCGGTGAATCTGATCGCGGGTGGCGCAGGTCCGCTTGCCGTGATCGCCGGCACCACGATCACCAACGCGCGCTCCCTGCTGATCGGCGCGGCGGTCGCGCCGTATGTCGCCGCGCGGCCACTCTGGTGGCGCTTGCTCTATGCCTTTCATCTCACGGATGAATCGTTCGCGGTCGCGACAGCGCGCTTCCTCCGGGGAGACGCGCCCCCGAGTTACGCGCTCGGCGCGAATGTCGTGTTGGTGGTGCCGTGGGCCGGGTCAGCAATCGTCGGCGTGATCGTCGGGGCAGCCATCCCCTCGCCCACGCGATGGGGGATTGACCTCGTCATTCCGCTCACTTTTCTTGGTATGCTTGTTCCCCTACTGAAAAACCGCCGCATGGTTGGCGTCGCGTTGTGCAGCGGCATCCTCGCGCTGCTCGGCCTGACATTCCTGCCGGGGACGTGGTATCTCCTGGTTGCCGGCATCGGTGGGAGCGCAATCGGCGCGGCGTGGCAGACGTGGGAGGAGCGGCGCGTATGTGGCTGACAATTCTCGGTATGAGCGCGATCAGCTACGCACTCCGGGCAACGATGCTCGTCACCCGGTGGCAATTCCCTACATGGTTGGCGCGTGGGTTGGCGTACGTCCCCATCGCCCTGTTCGCCGCGCTCGCCGCGCCCGGTCTGCTGCGTCCGCATGGACAGATCACGGTCGGGTCGGAACTGGCGGCGGGTGTTGTCGCGGCGCTGGTCGCCTGGCGCACGGCAGGCCGGATGCCGCTGGTGATCGGGGCGGGGGTGGGAACGTTCCTCCTGGTACGGCTGTTGCTGGGATAAGGCGTTCCCGCGCGGCGGCAATCATGCCGTTGTGCATCTTTTTACCCTTCTCCGTTGTGGAGTTTAGACAGCGTAGGTCATCATGAGCTTCTTCACCACCACCCTCGCGCACATGAACGTCCCGACCAGAGTGACATTGGCAGCAGGCTATGCACTCGCCGTGCCGCCCTTGCTCGCCATCGTGCCCGCACTTCGCGACCCGGCAGGGCGCACGCGATTTCTCGGCATCCCGCACCGCCTTGTCATTGTGTCGGCGCTGTTCGGTGCGGGTTGCGTCACGTCCGCGTGGTTCGCGGCGGGCTATCGCGCGCAGAACGCCGTGAATGTCGGCTGGCTGATCGTTTGCACGACCTTCTGGCTCCGCGCCGAAAACAAACATCGCCTCCAGAAGGAATCCTGATCTCGGCTGATTCTTTGTCGCTATGCTATCCTGCCCGTCAGGGCGTGGACGCGAGCATTCGAGACGGGATGGAGTGCTTCATCCTCGTGTGAAAGGGAGTGGCTTTCGGTGGCGAATGAACCGCTCGTTTCTGTCCTGACACCCTCGTTCAATCAGGCACGCTGGCTCGGTGACAATCTCCAGTCGGTCGCCCGGCAGACCTACCCACATATCGAACACATCATCATGGATGGCGGGTCGTCGGATGGCTCCATCGAACTGCTTACCCAGGCGGAGCCGTGCGTCACATGGAAGAGCGAGCCGGATCGTGGGCAGTCGCACGCACTGAACAAAGCCCTCGCGGCCAGCACGGGTGACATCATCGGGTGGATCAACTCGGACGACGCGTTCCACTCCGTGGATGTGATTGCCTCAGTCGTTGACTATTTTCGCCGTCACCCGGACGTTGCGGTCGTCTACGGGCATGCGGCGCTTGTCAATGCGGATGGTCATATCCTCCAAATGCTCTGGGCACCGCCGTTCCACTACCGGCTGCTCCGGCTGCACAACTTCATTGTGCAGCCGGCGGCATTCATCCGCCGCTCCGCGCTCGGCCCGTCGCTGGTAGACGAGACGTTCCACTACGCGATGGACTACGAGCTTTGGCTGCGGCTCGGGCGCGAGCGACGCATCGCCAAGCTCGATCACATCGTCGCAGTGGATCGCAATTACCCCGAACGCAAATCGGTTGCGCGGACGGATCTCGCGGAGATTGACTACACGCGACTGAAACGCACCTATGGCGTTGCCGATTTTTCGCCGCCCGCCGCGACGCGTATGGCGCAACGGGCCTTCAAGATCGCTGTTCGGTTGATGGGAGTGACGCTGACGCCGAAGCGATCATCTCCCCTGGCATTCGACGGGTCGCACGACGGCGGGGCGCGACTCGCGATCCGTCAGGTCGCGGTATCGCGGGCAACGATGATGGCACGAGAGCGGCGGTCAGACGGATCGTAGCTGATCGGGTCGCTCAGGTTTCCCCTTCCCCGGCCCTCTCCCCGTGCACGGGAGAGGGGAGCTTGCTCCGTAATGTATGCCATGTTCCTGAGCATTGTCCGAAGCCTCAGGATGAGGCACCCCTCTCCCGCCGCAGCGGGGGAATCCTCACCCGTTTCGCAGCGGGCTGTCATCGCGCAGGTGGAAGTCGTTGTGCGCGGAATCAACGAACCGGGGATCAACGAACTGCGAGTTCGCGTCCCGGCCCGACACGGATCGCCAGGTCGCGAAATCCAGGCCCTTTTCATCAATGACGAATACCCCGCTCTTCTTCGGGCTGTACCATGTATTCTCATCCGAATCGAAGGTGCTGAAGAAGCGGGTGCCGTCCGCGATGTCCGCGAGGCGCGGTGCGGTGTCGGTGCCGACAATGATGTTTTTTTGCATTGTCCACCGCTCCGGGTTGATCTTCAGCGCGGCGTTGGTTTCCCAGTTCTGTATCGGGCGTGCGCCTTTGACGACGCCTATCTGCGCGTCGCCATTGCCGTAGAGAATGTTGCCGTGCAGCGTGACGTCCGAGCCGCCATGGCTGAAGAGTCCCGCGTCGCGCCGGTTGTGGCAGATCGTGCAGTCCGTGACGCTCGTTGGCCCCTGACTCGCTTCGATAAACAGGCCGGGGCCATCGTTCTCGCAGAAAAAGGCTTGTTCGATCTCGATATCGGTACAGTCGGTGTCGAACCAGCAGCCAGGCGCGTCATTGCCTACCGCGCGATGCCGCCGGTAGATGCCGCCGTGGACGAAGAGATGCTTCATCCCGCCGTTCGACCACATGGCCATCTTCCCCTGGGCGGCACGCCAACTGTTGTACGACGTTTCATTGTCTTCGTACAGCACATCCTTGATCCGCGCCGCCGCCAGGCCGATGCCGCCATTATGATTGGCGATCGTGCGCCGCGCGATCATCCCCTGAGAGATGCGCGGCACCGACGACTGAAAGGTCATCCCGGCCCAGTTGTTCCAGAGAAACTGGCAGTCTTCCACGACGCCGTTGGTGCAGTTCGTGAAGGTGACTGCGGTACCACCGACGGGGGTGTTGTCGTGCATGAAGACCAGGCCGCTCACCGTGAGATTCTGGATGCCTTCGACCGCAAAGATACCGGCGCGGACTGCCACCTCGACGGTCGCGTTCTCGATCTGCACCCCCGCAGGGGGGACGAGTGATACCATGGACGATTGCTCGGAGACAACAAACGTTCCTTCCTTCAACGTGTCGCTCGACAGAACTTGCGTGAGCGCGGCGCCATTGACGAAAATCATCTCCCGCCGCCGGACAATCGGTTTGAGATCAACATTTCCCTGCCATCCCGGCGGGTAGGGAGCCAGACCCCAGGTGTAGGGCCACGCATGCGTGTACACCTGTGTGGCACCCTGCTTGCGCCACCCGCCCCAGACATCGGAGCCGGCGATAATCGTTGCGCCGTTTGTCGTTGCCCGGAAAGAGATCGGCGCGTTGGTGCGCCCTCCTTTGGGTTGGAGCGAGACGGATTCTCGATAGATACCCGGCGCGATGAGCACGCGGGTACCGATGCTTTGCTGCGTATTGTCCGCCGCGATTGCCGCCGCCTTGCCGATGGTCTTCAGCGGGCGATCCTGCGTGCCGACGTTGGCATCATCGGCGTTCGCATGCAAATTATCGACGTAGACAACCTGCTCGGAAGGACGGACTGCGGGTGTCGGTGTGGGCACGAGCGGGGGCTTGGGAGAAGGTGTGTTCGCGATTCGTGTCGGCGATACTCCCGCAGTCGGCGTCTTCGTCCCCGTGTTGCCCGCGCCACATGCAACAGTAATCAGCGACCCGAGCACAATCGCCGCTCGCTGCACGAACGCGCGCCGCGTCAAATGCGGGCGGTCATCCTTCTGCATCGCCGGTCATCCCTCCGGCCGCTATGCCGTCACGTCGGATAATCCTTGCGGGATTGCCCACGACGACCGAATGACTGGGGATATCCGCGAGCACGACGGAACCCGCGCCGATGATGACGTGATCGCCGATGGTGATGCTGCCGATGACGACGCTGTGCGCGCCGATGTCCACATAGTCGCCGATTCGCGGCGAGTCATTCGGGCCTTCCGACCGGCTGCCCTTGTTGCCGATGGTGGTTGAGTGCCGCAAGGTACAGTGCGCGCCAATGACCGTATGGTCGTGAACGACCAATGCCTGCCCATGATCGAGCCGCAGATTGGGGCCGATCTTCGTCTTCCATCGCAGTTCGATGCCGAGAATCCACTCGACACCGACACGGTATGCCACCAGATAAGGAAGGCCGAGGATGCGGAGCGGCGTCGGCAGGCGGCGCACGAGTTGAGCGAGACGAAATGCGGCGAGCACGCACCGCCCTTTCGGGTTGTTGCGCGGATTGGCCGGCCAGTCTTGCACTACATAGGCCAGCGTCGTGTGCATTCTTTCTCCAAATACCGCATCTGCGGCATTTCCGTTGGTAGCAGGCTTTCCAGCCTGCTACCACCATTCCGTTTCATCATACCTGGCGGCCGATTGAGCAAGAATCTACACCATTCTACGCCTCTGGCTCATTGTACGTCTCCGCGAGATTCCACCGCCGGAGGTGGAGGGTCTGTAAAACAACGAGCGCGATGAAGCGCGGGATATTCAATACGTAGCGGCGCCACAAACGCCGCGGTTCCTGCAGGAGGCGGAAAAACCACTCTAGGCCGCTGCGCTGCATCCAGTACGGCGCTTGCTTCTTGCGACCGGCGCCAAAATCGAAGGCCGCGCCCACACCGACCATGACCGGCGCGGCAATGCGTTTGTGGTGCGCCGCCATCCACCGTTCCTGCTTCGGCGTGCTCAGGCCGACCCAGACCACGTCGGGCATCGCGTCGTCAATCATGCGCACGATGGCGGTATCCTCATCCGGGGTGAGCGGACGAAACGGCGGCGCGAACGTGCCGACAATGCGGATGCCGGGGTAGCGCTCGCGGAGGCGCGCGGCGAGCGCCTCCACTACCGCATCGTCGCCGCCGTAGAGGAAATGCCGATACCCCTTCTCCACCGAACGCTCGCAGAGTGCGAGCATCAAATCCGGCCCATAGACGCGCTCCACATGCCGGAACCCGTGCAACTTACTCAGCCACACGAGGGGCATGCCGTCCGGTGTCGTGAGACCGCTCTGACAAAGTGTGGCGCGCAATGCGGGATCGCGCTGACTTTCCATCACTCCATGCACGCCCGTGACACAGACATACTGCTGCTCGCGGCAGGCGATCCACTGATCGAAGAACGAGAGCGCCATATCCATGTTGATGGCGCTGACACCGACCCCCAGGACGTTCACGCGCGCCGGCCTCGTCAACATCCGACTACCGCGCCGTCAATGCGAGTTCGAGCGATTCCGCAACCTGCTCGCGGTTCTTGGTCGCGTAGTACCAGTCAATCGTCTGGTGCAGGCCGTCCATGAACTTCATCTGCGGCTCCCAGCCGAGCAACTGGCGGGCGAGGCTGTTGTCCGCCACCCGGTTGAGGGGGCCGGTCGGCATGTCGGGGCGCAGGCGAATCTCCGCCGTGTGGCCGGTGTAGCGCAGGATTTCGTGCACCGCATCAATGACGCGGGTGCGCTCCATCGTGCCGAGGTTGACGGCCGTCCCGTCATCAATCTTCTCGCCCGCGAGGATCGTGCCGTCCACAATGTCGCCGACGTACGTCCAGTTGCGGATCTGCTCGCCGGTGCCCCAGACCTCGAAAGGATCGAGCTTCGCGAAGGCGCGTGCGATCATCGCGATCACCGCGTGATCTTCCTTGCCATTCTCGCCGTACACGGTGAAGTAGCGGCACGAAGCGGCCTTCATCCCCCACTCGCGGACATACGACTGGAGAGTCATCTCCGCCATCAACTTCGCCCAGCCGTACATGTGGTCGGCGTCGTAGGGCGGGCCGATCTTGTCCTCGGTCAGGTAGAGCATCTGCGAGGTGTCCATCTGAATATACGACGGATACGCGCAGCCCGACGAGGCGAAGACAACCTTCTCGATGCCGGCGTCGCGGCAGGCAAGGAAGAGCATGCCGTCCAGCGCGAGGTTGGTCGCGCACGCCGCCTGATGCAGGTCTACGTAGCCGCGACCGCCGTGATCCGCCGCGAGGTGGAAGACGTAGTCCATCCCCCGGACGGCGCGACGCGCCACCTGCTGGTCGAGTAGATCGCCCTCGATGAACTCGACGTCGCCCGCCATAATGAGCGGGTCAATGTACTCCCGCTTGCCACTCGAAAGGTTGTCCACGACGCGGACATTGGCGCCGAGCGCCGCGAGCTTACGCGTCAGCGGCGCGCCGATGAACGATGTCCCGCCCGTCACGAGAACATTCTTCCCTGTCCAGAACATTCGTACCTCCGTAAATCTTTCAATCGTCTCTGTGTCAAATCTCGACACATCCACTATCTGTTCCCGAAAACCGATCTAGCGTATCGTCAACGCGAGCGGCCTCCTTTCCGTGGATACTCCCGAGTAGATTTCGCTCAACCGGCGGTAGTTGGTTTCAGCGGTGTAGTGCGCCGCGAACGCGGCGCGCGCGCGTTCGCGCATTGCCGCGAGTGCGGCGGGGCGCGCGACGGTATCGGCGACGACCTGCGCGAGGTGCGCCGGATCGCCGGCCCGAAAATGTCGGCCCGTCTGTCCGTCGTGAACAAGCTCCCCCATCGCGCCCAGATCGGCGGCGACGACCGGCGTGCCGACCGCGAACGACTCCAGGATGGTGCGTGGTTGCCCCTCGTACCACTCCGATGGAAAGATGAGGAGCGCCGCGTCCTGCATCGCGGTCGTGACCGCTGCGGGCGACAAGTGTCCAAGCCACTCGACATTCGGCAATCGTCGCTGCGCATCGGCGACAGCGGCGGCGAGCGGGCCGTCGCCGACGATCTTGAGTGGGATCGTCCCGCCGAACCGCTCCCATGCGTGCAGGAGGGTGTGGATGCCCTTCTCGGGTGTGAGGCGACCGACGAAGAGCGCATAGTTGCCGTGCCCGTCGCCGGGAGAAGGATCGGCAACGAAGTTCGGTTTGATCGCCAGTTTCCCTGCTGGCAAGCCGCCCCGAATGAAGGTTTGCCGCGCGAACTCGCCGAGGACGATGTAGCGATCCACGACGCGTGTCCATGTGCGCATCGCGCGATGCGCGGTTAACATCGTCACCGCTGCGCCACTCGCGGCACGACTGTCGCGGTAGCAGGCATGGATGACGCCCGGCAGCGGTATCGCCTTGCCCAGACAATCCTCACAGATATGTCCGTCTCGATAGAACAACCCGTTGGCGCAGAGCAACCGGAAGTTGTGCAGTGTCTGCACCACCGGCACTCCCTCCGTCCGTGCAGCGTAATACCCGGCGGGCGAGATAAGCGGAAAGGTGTTGTGGAAGTGGACGACATCGGGGCGGAAGGTGCGGATTGCGTCGCGTACCGCTGTGTACCCCTGGCGGGACCAGACCGTCGTACTCGCAAGCCGCGCTGAATCGAGCGCCGACCGCCGTGAGACGATGGCATCGTTGTCGAAGACCAGTTGCTCCACGGCGTGCCCATGCGCCGTTAGCAAGTCGGCTTCCGCAGCGAAAGTCATGTCCTCGCCACCGGGCTGCTGGTAGCGATTGTGGACGACGAGGACGCGCGGCTTCCCGCCGCCCGGCACCGTGTCGCCCCGTGGCGCTTCACGATGATCGGCACCCCAATCATCGCCGATCGCGGTATCGAGTCCGGGTAGTGGAGAAACGGTCATTTCAGTCTCCGCCCGCCGATATTCGATCGTAGCCGGTAGTTGACAAAGCGCAGCGCATCCCAGGTGGAGAGTGCCAGGCGTGTCCGCCAGCGTCGAGAAAACCGATCGAAAGAAAGAGAAGCGCCCTCGGCGCTCGTGCCGAACCGTTTGGCCCGATACACTGCATACCGTTCATACCGCGCGTCCACTATCCATTGCCTGAACATGACCCTGTCCGTGTCATGACGGTATAGACAGAAAACGTCGGGTAATACACGAAAATTGCAGTTCTGTCGGACGCGCAGAAACCACTCCACTTCTTCCCCATGCTCCAGTTCCTCACGAAACAGGCCAAAACGGTCGAAGCACCAGGACCGAATCATCGCGGAGGGGAAGGGGAGCGCCATCCGCCCCCGCGCGAATCGCCGCTGGATCGCTTCCGGTTCTTCCGGGTACAGGAACCGGGTTTGTGGGTGCTCGTCTCGCTGGATGTACTTGATCTGGGACGCGACGACATGGATGTCGCGGTGACGCTCCAGATAGGCGACTTCATGCGCGAAGCGCTCCGGAAGGGAAGTCGTGTCGCTTTCCGTGATGGCGATGTATTTGCCGCAGGCGAATCCCAGTGCAATGTTGCGCGCGGGCGCGATGCCGCGCTCTTCCTCCAACTCAAATACTCTGATACGCGGGTCCATGTACGTCGCGAGGAGTGCGGGCGTCCCATCCGTGGAGTTGTCATCAACGATGATCAGTTCCCAATCCGTGAAGGTCTGGGCAAGCACGCTGTCAATCGCATCTTTCAGGTGCGGCATCGCGTTGTGGGTCGGCATGATGGCGGAAACAGTCACTTGGCCTGGCATACGACGTCCTTCCTGAAAGGCGATTCTTTCCTTCGGCAGAGCAACCCGAACCGGTCGTGGAACTGAGCGCGGGTTTAACGAAACCGTTGGGGTCAATACAGATGCATGCACGGTCCTACGCGCATGGGAACGGCCTTCCTCGTGCCACCACCTGTGGAGCTGAACCGTGATCGCGACGAAGAGCACCCAGGAAATGGTGTTGTATGCGACGAGGAACGACTCGGTGATATCCGACAAGAGGTAGAAGGCGAGGAAGACGAGCGGGAACGCGGTGTCGAACGTCCGTCCGCGCCGCGCCATCGCGAAGGCATAGCGGAGTGCGACGAGGATCGTGGGCACGAAGATCAGCATCCCAGCAAGGCCGAGGTCGAGCAGGAGGTCTAAATACCCGTCATGCGCGCTCGGCGGATTCCACCCGACCACATCCCAGATGGGCGCGGATGGGCCTTCAAACCCGAGCCAGAACCCCCCATAGCCGTAGCCGAACCCGAAGTGTGTGCGAATCATCTGCCAGACGAGGCCCCACAACTCGGTGCGCCCGGTCAGGCCCGCATCTCTGCCGAGCAATCCCGTCGCCTGGCCGGGATTACGCGCGACGATCATCGCGAGATAGCCGACGCCCGCGAGCGCGACTGCGAGGATCGGCAGCATCAGGCCGGAGTGCGAGCGCACAAGCCGGGCGAAGACGAAGACGGCGACCAACAGGAAAAGGAGCGCGACGGAGGTCGCCGACCGGCTGAGCAGTACCAGAACAACCGACAGCGCAGCGAAGCACGCCAGGAAGCGATGCCGCCGGACACTGGCAGCATAAAGGAGCCATAAGATCGCCGAAAGCGCCATGAACCGCCCAAACTGGTTCTTCTGGCTGAATACGCCCTGCCAGGCGCCTGTCTCATCAATCGCATAGGCAGGCAATGCGACGACGGTGAGCAGGCTGAGGAGCGTCGCGACGACGGAGACAGCGAGGAGCACGCGGAGCAATTCGAGGCGCGGGAAGCGCGTCGCGAGATAAAGCCCGAAGATTGCACTGCCAAGCAGGGCGACTGCACGGCGAAAGGAGATCGCCGGAGCGCTGGACCAGAGTACGGAAACGATCGCGAGTGTCGGCAAGAGCCAGATAAGCTTCGCCTTGAGCGCGCGCGTGATCTGCTGGGTTGGACCAATCAGCAGCAGCATGATACTGACCAGATACACCGCAAAAAGCAGGATCTGCGTGAGCGTACTGCCCTGACTGTAATCAACCTCCACGCTCGTACTGTTTTGAATCGGCCCCTCGATGCCGCTAAGAATCCGCAATGTGCGCACGCCTGCGTCGAGACACAGGAAGATACCGAGGACAGCGAAGCCTTTTTCCCAGAGGGGAATCGTCGTGGCGCGGGGCATCGTCCGCGTGCGGATTGCGCTCAGCGATAGCGCGTACTCAGCCATGGTGCAGGAAATTCCTTTCCAGACCGGGCGGTCGTTCGTCTCGCACCGTTGTTGCCGCGATGCGGCGATAGTAGCGCCAGAGCATGAG
>JBBSFO010000115.1:0-10555 GCA_038238655.1 Thermomicrobiales bacterium
GCGTAGCTGATCTTGCTCATCTCGCCGTCGCTGACGACGTCGATGCCTGCTTCGACCTGTTTGGCGACGACCGCCATGACGGCGCGCGCCATCACGTCGTCGAAGGCGGCCTGGTTAGCGAGCGTGCCCGCATCCTGCGCGAAGAGCATGTCCACGACCTCCTGGGGACGCGGCAGGCTGCCCACATGCGTCGTGAGGATCCGGTCGGTGCTCGTTTTCATGGGAGGCGTGTCCTTTCGCGCTCGGCGCGGCTCAGTCGTTCAGCTTCCGCATCAACGCCGCGCGCACGGTGTCGTAGGTGTCCGGCTTGATCATCTTGCCCCGCTCGTCGGCGCGAAAGCCGTGTTCCTCCGCCGCGCGGACCACCGACGGGGCCCAGTAGGGATCCTTGAAGGTGAAGGCGTCGTGCGGTTCGAGCACCGCAAACATCCACGCCTCCTCGGTGTCGTCCTTGTGGACCTCGAAGCCGCGCCACAACCCCGGTGGCAGGGAAATGTAATCCCACGGGCCGATCACCGTCTCGCCCTCGACGGTCTCCGCATCATTGCCCCAGTAGAATCGCCAGCGGCCGGTGAGGATGAAGAAGGACTCGACGTAGTCGTGCGTATGATAGGCGGGGCCGTTGCCCGGCTTCGCCTTGACCATACCGATTTGGAATTTGTGCGGCTGGGTGAGGATGGCGTCGAACTCCGGGTTCTCGCTGGCCGTGTCACCGACGAGGGAGTAGTTCATCCGCTGGTGTCCCGGTAGGACGCTGTCGATGAACATCAGCGGAATACCGCGTTTCTGCACCTCCGCGAAGCGCACGACGCGCGCCTCCATCTCCTCATTCGAAACGTGCGGATGCTTCATGGATATCCCTCCTGTCCCGCCGGGTCCCGCAGCATGTCCGGCGACGGAATCCGTGGCAAACGATGCTTCGGCACGCCCGAGAGGAGATCGTGCGCGATGCACACATCAGTCAATCGCTGGCGGCCGCCTTTGGCGCGGATGTTCCGGCCTGCTCCGCGAGGCGGGCGAAGAGGTCGACGCCGCACTGGCGGAAGATGTCGGGGATGTCGATCAGCACCCAGTTCTCGGCCAGCAGCTCCCCCTCCCGCCGCCAGAAGTCCATTACCCGCATGGTGATGTCCCCGCCCGTCGGCGGCTGTCCGAGCCACGGCCCCGTGTGGGTCGCGCGGACGCTCGGCCAGCCCGTCGAGGCGATATACCCGCCCTCCGCCAGCCGCGCCTTGTGACCGGCACCTCTGCGATCCGGGAATGCTTCCAGGAACGGGCGCTGATGGACGGGGAAGTAGTCATCCATACTGCGCGCCGTGCCGATGCCGCACGGGCCATACCAGCACATGTCGGTACGCCAGAAGGATGTGTGGCTGAGGGTCGCGGGATTGTTGAGATCGTACTGTCGCATGCTGCCCATCATCCCCTCGACGAGCGCCAGGCTCTGTGCAGACGCCGCATCGTCTTGCGGGTCGAGCAGCACGCCATCCCCCGTACGGGGTGCGGGGACCTTCGCCTCATCGCCGTTGCTGGGCGGCAGGACACGGTAGCCCGCCTGCAGCATCACGTCGATCAGATCGAGCAGGAGGTAATTCTCGGCGATCTGTCCGTCGCGCACGGCGCAGAACTCGCCGAAACGGATGTGCGCCACTCGCCCCGTCGCCGGGATGTCGAGCCAGTCATATGCGAAGGTACCGACGAAATAGCCGGTGCCGCACACCCACTGCTTGGCGTCGAATTCCCCGCCGAGGAAGACATCGGTCTCCCGCCGGAGATCCGGGAAGGAGCGGAGCAGCGGTTGCCAGAAGCGCGCGACGACCTCCCCCGCGCCGTCGAGGTGGTTGATCGGGTGCGGCCCGGTCCACGCGACATCCGCATGGACGCGCGGCAGCACGATGTCCGCGACGCTGTCCGGGCTCGCACCCGCAAGGCGCTGCCAGAACGCCCAGATCATATCTTTATTCGCTTGCACCGTTGCAGTCGTCACATCCGCTCCTTCGTTCAATCCCTTCACGGCAGCGATCGTCGGTTCGCGGTACATGGGCAGTCTCGGATCGTGCGTGAGAACACGCAAGATCACATCACGAAGAGGTCGCTCCGTTCTCACCCACTCGTTCCGCGAGGCGGGCGAAGAGATCGACGCCGCACTGGCGGAAGATGTCGGGGATGTCGATCAGCACCCAGTTCTCGGCCAGCAGCTCCCCCTCCCGCCGCCAGAAGTCCATCACCCGCATTCCGACCCGGAGCCCCGTCGGGGGGCACCCTAACCATGCGCCGCGGTGTGTCCCCACCACATCCGGCCAGCCTACGACGGCGATGTACGTCGCTTCCGCGAACAGCGCCGCGTGGTCGGCGATCTCACGATCCGGGAACGCTTCGAGGAACGGGCGCTGATGGACGGGAATGTACCGCTCCATGTCGCGCGCCGTCCCGATGCCGCACGGGCCATACCAGCACATATCTTGGCGCCAGAAGGATGGATGGCTGAGGGTCGCGGGATTGTTGAGATCGTACTGGCCCATGCTGGCCAGCATCGCCTCGACGAGCGCCAGACTCCGCCGCGTCTCGTTGCCATCCTGGGGAACGAGGAGGACGCCATCCCCCATACGGGGTGCGGGGGCCTTCGCCTCGTCGCCGTTGCTCGGTGGCAGAACGCGGACGCCCGCCTGCAGCATCACGTCGATCAGATCGAGGAGGAGATAGACGGCGGTGATCTTGCCGCCGTCGATGCGGCAAAACTCGCCGAAGCGGATATGCAAGGGTTTCCCCGTGGGAGGGATGCCCAGCCAGTCATGCGCGAAGACCCCGGTGAAGTACCCCGTCCCGGCAACCCACTCCGTGCCGTCGCACTCCCCGGCGAAAAAGACATCGGTCTCCCGTCGCAGCCCGGGGAAGGAATGCAGGAGCGGCCGCCAGAAGCCCGCAATCAATGCGTCCGCGCCTGCGAGATCATCGAGCGGGTGCGGCCCGTGCCACGAGACATCGTCGTGGACGAAGGCGCGGACGATGTCGGCGACACTGTCCGGGGTCGCGCCCGCGAGCCGCCGCCAGAACTCCCACACCGTCGCCTTGCTCGTCTGCCCGTGCGTTGTCACCATTGCCCGATTCCCTCCCTCGTCTCCTAGCCCTTCACGGCACCGAACGTGAGGCCGCGGACGATAAAGCGCTGCGCGAACAGGACGACGACGATCAAGGGCAGGGCGATGGAGACGCTGCCCGCCGCCGTGACATTCCAATATTTGAGGTCGTCCGTGCCGATCGTGGCGATGGCGACGGGCAGCGTCGCGGACTTGGAGGCGGTGAGGATCGCCGGCATCAGGAACTCGTTGTACGCGAGCAGCGTGGTGAAGATCCCCGTCGTGATGATGCCGGGGAGCATCAGCGGCATGATCACGGAGACGAAGGCGCGCAGGCGGCTGCACCCGTCCACCATCGCCGCCTCCTCGATCTCGATGGGGATCTCGGCGAAGAAGGAGCGGAGCATCCAGATCGCGAACGGCTGGTTGACCGCGACGAAGACCATGACCAGCACGATCCGCGTGTCGTACAGCCCCGTCGCGCGGGCGAAGGTGAAGAAAGGCAGTAGGAAGGAGATGCGCGGCAACGCGCGGAAGATGAGCGAGACCGCCAGCAGCGCGAAGCCGATCTTGCTGGAGTAGCGCGCCAGCGCGTAGCCCGCGAGGCAGCCGATCGAGAGCGAGATGACGATGGTCGCGGCGGTGACGACGAGGCTGTTGATGAGGAAATCGCCGAAGCGCTGCTTCTGCCACAGGTTCGCATAGGCGTCGAGGGTGGGGGTGAAGAGGAACTTCGGCGGGATGGAGAAGGCGTCCTTCACCTGCTTGAACGAGGTGCCGACCGTCCAGAGGAAGGGCACGACGTTGAAGAGAAGCCAGCCGAAGAGCACGGTGTAGATAGCCCCCGTCAGGAGGACGCGGGAGAGCGGCCGCCGCCGCACGGCCGCGCGCGCGCCCTCCTGCTCGCGGAGGGCGACGGGTGGGACATGTTGCAGGGTCATGGTTGCGGCCCCCCGTTACTTCTGCGTCTGCTGGCGGTACGTGTAGTAGAGGAATGGGAGGAGCAGGATGATGATGCCCACCACGGTGAGCATGCTCACCGCACTGCCGAGACCGAGCCGGAACTGGGCGAAGGCGACATCGTAGTTGTAGAACATCACCGTCTCGGTGGACGAACCGGGGCCGCCGCGCGTCATGACGTAGACGCTGTCGAAGAGGCGGTAGGCGTCCATCAGCTGGATCATGATGACGAAGACGAAGAGTGGCACGAGGTTCGGGATGATGATGTAGCGGAGCCGCTGCACGAAGTTCGCGCCGTCGATCTGGGCGCTCTCCAGTTGCTCGCGCGACATCGCCTGCAAGCCGGCGTAGAGGACGAGGAAGACGAAGGGCGTCGATTGCCAGATGCTGTGCAGGATGAGGAGCGCCCGCGACGACGCCACCCCCGCGAACCAGTGGATATTGATGCCGACCTTCGACATGATCCAGGCATAGAAGCCCCAGCGGTCCTGGAAGAGCCACGAGAAGATTAGCGTGCCGACCACCGGCGTGACGACGTTCGGCAGCAGCGCCCCGGTGATGATCAGGCCCTGGATTTTCGCGACCCGATCGAGGAGGAGCGCCATCGTGAACCCGACCAGCAACTCGCCGGGGATGGTGAAGGCGATCAGGATGCCGGTGAAGCGCAGCGCGTTCCAGAATCGGGTCGCGTGCAGGACGTTCGTGTAGTTCTGCAACCCGATCCAGACCGGCGAGGCACCGTAGCTATAGCGCGTGAAGCTGAGGTAGATGGTCGCGAAGAGCGGCACGACCATCAGGCCGACCATCATGACCACGCTCGGCGCGGAATACAGGAAGAACTCGCGTCGCTTCATCATCACCACCGTTTCGAGGAGTGCGGACGTCGGGGCACCCGCACGGGGCGCCCCGACACGCTCACGACTACTTGATGAACCCCTTCTCTTTCGCCTGGGCCTCGTACTCCTTCGCGGCCTGATTGAGCGCGTCCTGGATCGAGGCGCTGCCCGTCATGGCCGTCGGGAGGATGCTCCCCACCGCCGCGCTTGCGAGGCCGTAGTACGGCACCTTCGGGCCAGGGCTGGCACCGCGCTTGATCGCCTCCTGCACGGCGGGCAGATAGCGGTTCTTGGCGGCGACCGCCGGATCGTCCGCCACCGAGGAGCGTGTCATCCACCCGAGGTTCGCGCCGCCCTTCATCGCGGCGGTCTTGGTCACCTCGAGCATGACGCGGAAGATGAGGTCCGGATCGGTCTTCGTCTTCGCCGGGATCGCGTAATCGTCCCCGCCGAGGAGTGTGCCTACCGGTCCGGTCGGCGTGTACGAGGGGTCCGGGGCGTAGGCGATCTTGCCGACTACCTTCGACTGCGTCGGGTCGTCCATCTGCGCCGTGCGACTGATGTAGAGGCTGGCGCACGCGGCGTCGCCCTGGAGGAGCGCGATCATCACCTTGTCGTTGGTGTAGGTCAGGATGTCGGGGGCCATGTACGCGAATAGTTCCTTGATCTTCTTGGCCGCCGCGACGCCCTTCGCGTCGTTGAACGCGGCGGCCGTGCCGTTGAACCACTGCCCGCCGGCCGCCTTGAGATGCCGTGCGAACTCCCCGGCGAAGTCGCTCCCCTTGGCGTAGGTCGCCGAATAGGGATAGGTGGTCTCCTTCTTTGCTTGCAGCATCTTGAATTGCTCGATCGCCTCGTCCCAGGTGATCGGCGGCTTGAGGCTGTACTTGTCCCAGATATCCTTGCGGTAGAAGAAAATCTGGGCATTCTGGTCGATCGGCCAGCCGTACTGCTTTCCGTTGACCCGCCCGCGATCCAGGGTCGCATCGGCGAAATCCGCCAGGTTGTACTGCGTCTTGTACTTCGCGACTAGGTCGTCCAGCGGCAGGATCCAATTCTTGTCCGCCCACTCGTAGATGTTGCCGTCGGTCGCCTGGATGATGTCGTACGAGTTGTCACCGCCGGAGAGCACGAGGGTCGCCTTCTGTACTTTCTCATTCGATGGGAGCCAGTCGAGGTTGACCTTGACGTTCTTGACGCTCTCGCAGCTCTTCAGTTGTTCCCCGTAGTACTCAATGATCGGAAACTTGTTGCCGAGATAGGCGATGGTCACCGCCTTATCCGGCGGTGCGACCGCACAGGCCGCACCGGATGTGGAGGCAGCCGCTGCCGGCGAGCCCGGTGCGGTTGTGCCAGCGGCGCTCGGGGCTGTAGTCGCGGCGCCCGCAACAGGTGCGGTAGTTGCTGCTGGCGCATTGGTCGCCGGTGCGCTCGTCGTGGGCGCAGTTGTCCCCTTCAGTGCGGAATCGCTCGCGCCACACGCCGCCAGCAGCGCGGTGAGCACCGACCCGGAGGCGCCAATCGCCGCAGCCCGCTCGATGAATGCGCGCCGACTCAGCCGGCCCGCCATCAACTGCCCCACCCGTTCCCGCGAACCCTCATGCGCTGCCATTGCTCGATCCTTTCATACGTGTCGCTCAACTCCCTCAACATTTCCATGAGATCTTATGCCCGCCCCTCTTGCGCGGGCACGGCCCCGCCGCTCGACGCTCGGACGATCAACTGCACCGGTACGAAGCGCCGGATCGGCGGCACATCCGCGTTCTCTATCAACGTCAGCAGCATCTCTACCGCCTGCTGCCCCAGTTCGAGCAGGGGCTGGCGCATCACGGTAAGCGGCGGGTCCGTGACCAGCGTTGCGTGAACGCCGTCATGCCCGACCACCGCGATATCCTCGGGGACGCGCAAGCCGCGGTCTTTCGCCGCGCGTAGCAGGTCAATAGCGACGAGATCATGCACGCCGAAGACGGCGGTCGGCGGCTCGGGAAGGTCGAGGAGTTGCTCCATCGCCCGGTACGCGCTGCCGGGCTCGATGGCGGTTTCGACGACGAGGTCTGGGTCGAACGGGATTCCTGCCGCATCGAGCGCCATCCGGTACCCTGCGAAACGGTCGCTCGATGCCTCGGCCAGCGTGGGTCGCGTGGTGAAGCCGATGCGGGTGTACCCGCGCTCGATGAGATGGCGCGTCAGCGTCATGCTGCTGGCGACATTGTCCGGCGCGATGAAAGAGACCATCGGGTCCTCCATGCGCCTGCCGATGACGACAAAGGGCAGGCCCTCCGCTCGCAACAGGGCGGCGCTCTCCCGAAAGTCGGGCATACCGCGCAAAAGCAGGCCGTCCACCTCGCGGGAGCGGCAGATGCGTGTCAGTTCGTCGAGGTGGTTGCCCTTGCTCATGTAGATGATAAGGTTCTTGCCGGCCTCCTCGCCCGCGCGCGCCGCGCCACTGATCAACACGGAGACATAGTCGGCGGTGAGTGAGACGGCGTCGGGCATGATGAAGCCGATCTTGTCGGTGCATTGGCGGCGCAGGTTGCGCGCGGCAGCGCGTGGGTGATAGCGGAGTTCCTGGGCCACCGCGCGGACCCGCTCGCGCGTCTCGTCGGAAACGTCTGTGCGCTGATTGAGCGCCTTCGAAACGGTAGAGACTGACAGACCGAGACGTTGGGAGATGTCCTGAATCGTGATCGGCATCCTGCCCCCATCGCGATTACGAAAACGATTTCGTAACAATACAGCGAAATCGTTTTCGTGTCAAGCATGCGCGTATGCTTGGAAGGGGGCGATTGACGAAACGACGCTCCTCTGTCAAGTCTTCCGTCACCGCGCCTCTTCGAATCTCCTGAGGAAGTGAATACAGTCGCGACCAAACCTAGCCGTATGAGTGAGGGTCTCCCGCACGCGTGGTGAAGCGTCAGGCAGTGTGCAGCAAGCGCTGACGGAGCAGCACAAATCCCGCGCGCCCATACATCTGCCGCTTAAGTGTCTTGAGCCGGTTCACCTGCCCCTCCGTCTGCCCGTTCGAATGAACTGTCAACTACACCCAATGACTTGGATGGTGAGTGCCTCTTCACCGTCACGCATCCCTTCCATCCTCTCCTCAATCAGCAGTTTCCCCTGTTGGCACAGCGCTGGGCCTGGGGAGAATCTCGTGTCTTCTTCCGCGATCCCCTCTCCGGTCAGATTCGCTCCCTTCCCACTACTTGGACCTCCCTCGCTTCCCCCGATCCGTTCCGTCATCTCGCTGCCGGTCGCGCCATCCTCCGCCTCACCGATCTGCTCGCGCTTGCCGATCTCCTGCACGCACTGGATGCACCCCCGCATGCGTCGCCCCCTGACGTACGCTCGCCACCACATGCGGCGTTCATCCTTCCGGAGGTGCAGTGATGTCCGTTCAGCAGATCACCCCACGTCACCTTCAACGACTCGCCTGTCTCTACGTGCGCCAGAGTACGCTCCAGCAAGTCTTCGCCAATACGGAGAGTACCGCCCGCCAGTACGCGCTGCGTGAGCGGGCCCTCGCCCTCGGCTGGTCTGCCGAGCGCATCCTCGTCATCGATCAGGATCTCGGCCATTCCGGCGCTTCCGCCACCGATCGCGTCGGCTTTCAGCGCCTGGTTGCCGAGGTCGGACTCGGCAAGGTCGGGCTCGTCCTCGGCCTCGAGGTCTCGCGGCTGGCACGCAGTTCGAGCGATTGGCATCATCTTCTCGAGATTTGTGCGCTCACCGGGACGCTCATCCTCGATGAGGACGGGCTCTATGACCCGGCGACCTTCAATGATCGCCTCCTGTTGGGTCTGAAGGGAACGATGAGCGAGGCAGAGTTGTACATCCTCCGCGCCCGACTGCACGGCGGTATCCTCAACAAAGCCCGCCGCGCGGCGCTCAAGCTTCACCTGCCGATCGGCTTCCGCTACGCCGAGGATGATGTGGTGGACTAGGCCACATGATATTGGCTCTTGGGCATTCGCGGTGAATCGCTCGGGGATTCTCTACACTCCTTCGCACCGATTTCGGCTTCGCGAAGGAGTTTCCCATGGACCTTGCCGTTATCTTCCCCCAGTGGCGCGGGTTGCGCATCATCCGCGCCTGCCCGGAAGCCGACCATCTCATGCTCGTCGCCCACACGACGGCGCGCACGGCATCCTGCCCGCTCTGCCATCAACCAGCCGCTTCCATCCATAGCCGCTATCAGCGTCGTGTCACCGATCTCCCCTGCGGCGGGCGCGCCGTCACGCTCGTCATCCACGCCCGTCGCTTCTTCTGTCCCACCCCGACCTGCCCGCGTCGCACATTCCGCGAGCGTATGCCCGCCTTGGTCGCCCCCGGTGCGCGCCGCAGTCATCCGCTCCTGTGTGCGCTCACGAGGATCGGTATGGCACTCGGCGGCAAACCCGGTGCCCGCCTCGCCCGCCACCTCGGGATGCCGACGAGCAATCGGACGTTGCTGCGTCTCGTGCGTGCGGTGCCGCTCCCGGTCGCCGCTGCGCCACAGATTGTCGGCGTGGATGACTGGGCATGGAAGAAAGGCAGACGCTACGGCACCATCCTGTGCGATCTCGAACGTCATCGCGCCGTCGATCTGCTCCCCGAGCGCTCCGCTGACTCGGTCGCTGCATGGCTGAGCACATTCCCCGGCGTGATCGCGATCGCGCGGGATCGCAGCGATCTCTACGCGGACGGCGCGAACCGCGGCGCACCGCAGGCTCAGCAGATCGCCGATCGCTTCCACCTGCTGAAGAACCTCGGGGAGAGCCTCGACCGCTTCCTGCAGCACAAGCGTGCGGTTATCAAGCAGGCGGTCGCCCCCTCAGCGCCTCCCGCCCTCGCCCTGCCAGCGGAGTCGGGGCAGCCGTGGCAGGAGCGGCAGGAAGCGGACAGCCTGCGGCGGCATGCCGCCGTCCTCGCCCGGTACGAGCGCGTCGTCGCGCTGCACACCAAAGGGGCGGAGATCGCCGATATCGCCCGCGCGGTGGGGATTAGCCGCACCACGGTGTATCGCTACTTACGGCTTGGCGGACCTCCGGAGCGCAAGCAGCCGCGACCGCGACGACGGCATCACAAGGTGCTCGATCCGTACACGGCGTACCTGCTGCGGCGATGGGACGAGGGCTGCCACGCCGCGACGCGGCTCTGGCGCGAGATTCGGGGGATGGGCTACCGCTCCTCGTACGCGAATGTTGTGCGCTTCCTCGCGCCGCTGCGGCTGCCGGTTGGCCAGCGCCCGAGCCTCTATCGCGAACGGGGCACGAGCGACCCGACGCCGACGCCGCGACAAGTAGCGATGCTCTTCCTGCAGCGACCCGAGCGGCTGACCACGGAGCAAGGGGCACTGATCGTCCGTCTGTGCAAGGCGGATGGGACGATTGCCGCAGGATTCGCGCTGACGCGCTCCTTCGCGACGATCGCCCGTAAGCGGCAAGGGGGACGATTAGACGCGTGGATCGCCGACGCGCTCGCGGCGGACATCCCGGATCTGCGGCGGTTCGCGCTCGGACTGCTGCCGGACAAGGAGGCGATCCAAGCCGGGCTCACTGAGGAATGGAGCAACGGACCGACGGAAGGGCACATCAACCGACTGAAGACACTGAAGCGGCAGATGTACGGGCGGGCGAAGTTCGATTTGCTGCGTCAGCGACTGCTCTACCCGCAATGAGATTCACCGCGAATGCCCAAGAGCCA
>JBBSFO010000116.1:0-10437 GCA_038238655.1 Thermomicrobiales bacterium
CGGGTCATCCCAGAGCGCCAGCACGGCGTCGAGCACGTCGCGCGTCAACTGCCGCTGTTCCATGTGCTGCACGTCAATATCGAACAGCTCGAAGTCGCCGGAAAAGCCGCCCGACCCGACGCCCCAGCGGAAGCGGCCCTGCGCCATCTGATCGAGCTGTGCGATCCGCTGCGCCAGCATCAGCGGGTTATGGTTGGGCAAGCAGGAAACGCCCGTGCCAAAGACGATCTGCTTCGTGAGCGCCAGTGCTTGGGCAATGAAGAGATCGGGGCAGGGGATATTCTCCCATTGCGACGTGAAGTGCTCGCCAATCCAGGCTTCGCTGTAGCCGAGGCGGTCGAGCGCGACCATTTGGTCGAGGTCATCGGCCATCGTCTGGCCGATATTCGCGCCGGGTGGATGGAGTGGCATCGTGAAATAACCGAGCTGCATTGGTGCCTCCGCTTCTTCTCGTCCGTTCTACCGTGCCGTCAGGCCGCCATCAATAATTAGCGCGGAGCCTGTGACGAAGGCCGCTTCGTCGCTGGCGAGGTAGAGCATCGCGTAGGCGATCTCGTCCGGCTGGCCGAGGCGGCCGAGGGGCTGGCGGGCGCGCAGTTGCACGCGCGTCGCTTCCTCCTCGCCCGCGTGGTGCTTCGCGAGATAGGCGTCCACGAAGGGCGTCTCGACCGTGCCGGGGCAGACGCAGTTGACGCGGATGCGGTCTTTGACATGATCCACGGCGAGTTGTTTGGTCATCGCTGTCACCGCGCCCTTGGTCGTGCTGTAGGCGAAGCGCCGATCCACGCCGACCATCCCGGCGACGGATGAGGTGTTGATGATCGCGCCGCCGCCGTGCTCCTTCATCCAGCGCACTTCCGCCTGCGCGCACAGGAAAACCCCCTTGACATTGACGCCCATCAACCGGTCGTAATCCTCCTCGCTCGTCTCCGTCACGTCGCCAACGAAGCCGATGCCCGCATTGTTGATGCCGATGTCGAGCCGCCCGTACTGCTCCGTCACGGCATCAATCGCGATCTGCACGCTGGCGGGAATCGTGACATTCACCTGATGAAACGAGGCTATGCCGCCCGCTCCGGTAATTGCGTCCACGACGCGCTGCCCGCCTTCGGGGTTGACATCCGCGACGGCAATCGTCGCCCCTTGTTGCGCGAAGAGCAGCGCGGCCTGCTCGCCAATCCCGCTCCCTGCCCCCGTGATGAATGCCACCTTGCCATCCAGCCGAAAAAGCGTCACGCGAACCTCCCACACAAGGACTGAGGACTGAGCATCCCGTCCATTATCCCGCGAACCGTTCGATGGCGCGAGGATACACTACGTGCGGTATGCGTACCAAGACGACTTTCATCCATCTGCCGACGTGCCCCCACCGAGTTCGTCAAATAGTGCATCCTTTTCGGCGCGGCGTGCAACGAGTATCGCCTGCACATCGGCAGGCAGAAAGTCGGCAAAGCGAAGCGTGTAGTCGGCCTCATTGAATCGGTCCTCCATGTCGCATGGATCGCGATGCCCATTGTTGGCAAGCCACTTATTCGCAGCATCGCGCACCGTGTGCAACGCGTCCGCAAGCGCGATCATCTCAGTCTGCTCACCCTGAAATATGAACCGTTTCTGTCCTGGATCGAAGATCCGATGCGCCTCTTGCCCCGGTTGCAGGCTTCCAGGGAATGACATGTCAATCAACCCGCCAGGATGCGGCTTGCGAAGAAACGTTTCCAGGCGCTCATCATAGTGTTCGAGATGATCGCGCATCCTGCGTGACCGCAGCGGTGAAGTTCTAGTGACACCTAATGCCGCGCAGACTTGCTTGCCGCGCCGCTCTTGGTTCTTCTCCCGCTGCTTATACTCTTGCTCAGTTTCGCCATCGAGATGGAATGGGCGCGAGGGCCAGAGCAACTTCGAGACGTTGCCGGCGTGGGTGAGCATCGTATGACAGTACGCTATCGCTCCCTCGACTTGCCTACTCATTTCCTTGATGCCCAAAGCCGCATGGATCATGTCATAGGCATGAAGGGTGAGGGAGCATTGCAACTCGACCTCATGCACAAAATAGCCGAGTTGTGTTGTGTCGAGAGGGACGGAAACAATCCGAGTCTGCCCCATCTTGCCAAGATGCTCACGACGGTACCGCTCGACTTCATCACCGTTGACTATGTAACTGTAACCTATTTTGGGCGCACGAAGCACCCCCCGGCGAGCCTGTCGTCTCAACGTCTCAGGCGAAAGTCCGAGGCTTTTCGCTGCTTGTGAGAGTGAGAGTAAACCGTGCGTTTTCGGCTTCACCATAGCGTAAACACCCTCCCCTGACAACGAAGTCCGGTAGAATCATAGCAGTGATGAGACGTTCTGGCTGGTTAGGAGAGGGTAGTGAGTAATGACAGGAGCAACAGTTTGTACGCGTGTCAATGGCAGCGATCCGTTGATAAAACTGTCAACGCTCTTCTTTGGGTTTCGTATAGAGATTTTACCGCCCTCGCTTGCAAAACCGACATCCGATCCAGCACAAAATGAAGAGTACTTGGAGTATTATGTCAAAGGCGGCGCGGCGATTGACGCACACGGGAGAAGGCGGGATTGCGATGGATGCAGGATTGTTCGTGGGCATAGCGGATATTGTGACGATCATCGTGGCATTGTTGGGTATGGGGATGCTGCTCTTCGTGCTGGTTCCGCTCGTGCTGTTTTTGCTTGCGCGGTCGGCCTATCGCCAGATCCGTCGCGACCCGCGTGTGAACCGCACCGCACTGCGTATCCAGGAGAAGACCAGCCCGCCCGGCCCGCGCCGCAGCCTGATGCAGCTCCGGGTGCGCCTCGGCGACGCCACGACGAGCGCGCGGGCGGCCGTCGCGGTCATCCAGACGCACGGCAGCGTACAAGGTGAACTGGCGAGTCTCGTCCGCCGGATTGACCGGGTCGCGGCGCCACTCGACGCGCAATTGCGCCTGATGCAGAGCGAACCGGACATGCGACTGCTCTACGAACTGCTCCAATCCGCCCGCGCCCGTATCGAGGAGATCGAGGGCATCGTTCGCCAGATCCGCACCGCCGCATACGCGACGCTCGGCGGCGATATGGAGGGCGTCGTTGCGCAGATCACCGCCGACGTGGCGCGCGAAGTGGCGGCGCTGCAAGCGGGGATGAGCACATTGCAGATGCTGGCGATGGATGATGCGCCCGCGCCGGTGGGCGTGCCGCGCCGAAAGGAAGCCTACCGATGACCCTTTCCGCCCGTGTCAAAGCGGTAATCAAGAGCCGGACGAACCATGGCCTGGAGCAGGCCGAAGACCCACGATACGCGCTCGAAATGAGTTACGACCGCCAGTTGCAACTGCTGCAGGACGTACGGCGCGGGCTGGCCGAGGTTTCGACCGCGAAGAAGCGGATCGAACTGCAAGTGACGGAGATCGGTCTGCGCCACGACCGGCTCGGCGCGCAGGCGTACGATGCCGTCGCGCAGGATCGCGACGATCTCGCCCGCATCGCACTGACACGCCGGGCGGCGGTCGAGTCGCAGGTGGCGATGCTTCGCGAGCAGCACGCCGCACTCGCCACGCAGGAGGCGCAACTGATCGCCAATCAGCAGCGGCTTGCCGAGCGCATCGAGTCCTTCCGCATCCAGAAAGAAGCCTTCACGGCGACCTACGCCGCCTCCGAGGCGCAGGCGCGGGCGAATGAGGCGATTGCCGGTCTCGGCGGTACGATGGTCGAGGCGACGCAGACCATCCAGCGCGCGCAGGCACGCGTACAGCAGGTGCGCGCCCGTGCACTGGCGACGGAGGAACTGCTCGCGTCGGGCGCGCTCTCCGACTTCAGCGGCTCGTCTGACGCGGAACTGGATCGGCAGATCACCGAAGTCGCCCGCGCCTCGCTTGTGGACAAGCAACTCGCCGCGCTGAAGCAAGACCGACTCCCGAGCGGCGCGGGGTCGAAAGCGAAGGCACTGTCGGAGTAACGGGATGGTCCCCCTCCCCTATGCCGGAGGCTCGAACCCGCTCAGAATACCCTCCATCCGCCGTCGCACCAGTGGCGCGACTTCCGGGTGGGGGAGGATATAGAACCGCTCGTCGCGGATCGCCGCGAAAACAGCCTCCGCGACTTCTTCCGGCGACTTCCCTGACTCAATCATTGGGCGGATTGCCTTGACCTCAGCGGGCGCAGGATCGGTTTCGGCAGATGAATTCTGGAAAGCGGCGGGACGGTTACGCTCCGATGTCACGAGTCGCGTGTTGACCCACATTGGACACAAGACAGAGACCTTCACCGTGCCGCCCTGCTGCGCCAGTTGCGCCGACAGCGTCTCAGATATGGCGACGACCGCGTGCTTCGTCACAGTATAAATGCCGAGGGCAGGCGCGGTAACGAGGCCAGCAGCCGAGGCGGTATTGACGATGTATCCGCCGCCCTCCTGCGCGAGCATCAACGGCACGAACGACCGGATACCATGCACGACGCCCCAGAGGTTGACGCCCATTACCCATTCCCAATCGGCCAGCGTCCGTTCCCAGAGCGGCCCGCCCGACACGACGCCCGCGTTGTTGACGAGCAGATGGACGCCGCCGTACGCGGCGACAGTCCGTTCCGCGAGCGCCGCGACTGACTCCGCGCGGGCGACATCGGTCGGGACGGCGAGCACGTCCGTGCCCATCGCGCGAATCTCCGTCGCGGCGCGTTCGAGCGCATCCGCTTCGATGTCCGCGAGCACGACGCGCATCCCCGCGCGGGCGGCATATCCCGCGATCCCAAAGCCAATTCCGCTCGCCCCGCCCGTCACGACGGCGACCTTGCCGTGGAAATCTCGCATGCCGCATCTCTCTTTCCGAATGGTAGCCGGATGCCCTTTTGGAGCAGATTCAGCCTGCAACGGTGCGAAAGGGACGCAGGCTGAATCTTACCCTACCACAAGTGGCATACCTCGTCAGAGGACGCAATACAGCGAGGTTGTTGATCGGTCCGTCGGTTTGACCAGTGCTCTCCGATCTCGTCAACCCGGCACGTCTTCTCGCGTCTCGGCCTGTATGTCGCCTGCTGGCGATGTACCACCCGGCGATCCGCTTGCGCGTATCAATCATGTCCGGATTGCCGCGATCACCCAAGCGACCGATTCGCAGCCTCCGGGAACTATCCAGATGGGCGTTCTCCCGCCCCTCAGAACGGATCATCAGCGAACCGTCCGCACGAGTGGCGACTCGTGCCGCGCGAGGCGGTAGGATGCCAGCAGCGTCGCCGTTGCGCACACAATCGCCAATGATCGCGCGACGGGACGTCTGCTGCCAGGCTGTATGCTTCACGAGAGGAGTCCCCAATGGCTGAGATCACCGCACCGTCGCCACCGCGCCCAACGCCGCGTGGGATGCGCGTCATGAATCGCGTGCCTATGCTCCTGCTCAGTCGCCCATCCACGGCATCGTCAGTCGGAAATTGCTCCCCCTCAGCTTCACCGGGCGCAAAACCGGCAGGCAAATTACGCTCCCCATCGGGTACGCGCGCGAAGGTGTCGAACGTCAACTAGCCTTGCTGGCGGATTGCCTCACGGGAGAATCTTACCCGACTGCGGCCGTTGCCTCATCACCGATCTTACCGCTTTCTTCCTCGGCTCGTCCCGCGACGATCGCCCGCAAGGGCAGCGGGAGCGATCGCCTAACGAGCACCTCCTCCCCGAGCCACTGATCGTCGAAGGAACGGCCGCAGATCCGTCATAGGCGACCCCATCTTGTTGTAGATCACCGAACCGTCCAATTGGGGTCTGATATCATCGTACGAAGTTACGCCACTATTATGCTTAATCGTTGCCTTCCACCCGATACCGATGGTCGGATGAGTTCGAGAAACGGTTATGAGAACCCCCCGGAGAGGGAACCCGATCCCTGTAAGCCCGTAGGGGAAATCAAACGTGATGCTCATGTCGCGCCCATTTCCGCCTGTCGTGTCGGCTTTTATTCCATTTGCGACGCCGGACATTCCCCATTGGGCGACACCATCAAGGAGCCACCGCCTGTCGGAACATCGGGTACATGGCCCGGAAGAACTTGCCGAGCTCCTGGACGAGGCGGTATAGCGGCAGCTTCCCCTTGGCCGGGTCCAGATGCTGGAAGAGCATCTCGGTGTAGTGCACCCCGGCACGCCCGGCGAGCGCGGAGCGCAAGCGCTGCGACTCGCCGACGGGGACCACCTGATCCCCGCGATCGTGCAGCAGGACGATGAGCGGCGCGTGGATATCCGCTAGGTACTCCAGCCTCGTCCGGTTCCAGCCAGGCGGTCATGGAGTGGACGAAGACCTTGCGGGTCAGCGGATCGACCGGCCACGGCTCGCGCCCGTCCCACGGGAGCGCGTGGCGCTGGCGATGTCCCGCGCGAACGTCCACCAGGAGGAATAGGGGGCGTAGGCGCCGACGAAGCCGACGCGGTCCCGGATATGGGGGCTGGCACTCGCCATCAGGGCGAAGGCGCCTCCCACACACGTGCCGAACAGGCCGCTCCTGGCGGGGGCAACGAACGGTTGCTCGATGAGCCAGCGATACGCCAAGGCAATACCCTCGACGTCCCCGGGGTCGAGGCGGAAGTCCCGCATCGCGGGCGACCAGTAGAGTAGCGCCGCGAATCCCGCACGAGCCAGCGCTTCCCTGAGGCGCGGGACCTGGGGGTGGTCGACGCCGAACGGGACGACGCCGAGACAGACCACGATGCCGGGGTGTGGCCCACCTGCCGATGGCCGATAGAAGTCGCCTTCGGCTTGTGAACGCGAGTGCGACATAGCTGCGGGTCGGCAGCCGCGATCTTCGGCTGCCGAGCCGAGCGCTGGACGACCTGACGCCACTGGTACGGTAGGTAGCGATCATGTAGGATAGCGGCAGGACTATACCGAAAACCAAGTCGCGTGCCACGCGGCCCTGCGGGTGCGCATGATTGCCCTTCGCAGCAGGACAAGGAGGCCGACCGATGTCCGGCAACATCCAACCCGACACGATGCACGGGAAAGTCGCGCTCGTGACCGGCGCGGCATCCGGGATCGGCAAGGCATCGGCCCTCGCCTTCGCGGCGGCGGGCGCGCGCGTCGTCGTCGCCGATCTCTTGGTGCAGGGAGGCGAGGAGACGGCGCGGCTGATCCGCGAGGCGGGCGGCGAGGCGACGTTCATCCGCGCGGATGTCTCTCGCGCCGACGAGGTCGCCGCCCTCATTGAGGGCACCATCGTGCGGTACGGCCGCCTCGATTGCGCCCACAACAACGCGGGGACCGAGGGGCGCATCCTCCCCTTCCTCGACTATCCCGACGAGGCCTTCGACCGGGTCATCGCGGTCAATCTGCGGGGCGTCTGGCTTTGCCTGAAGGCCGAGATACCGCAGATGCTCGCGCAAGGCGGCGGGGCGATCGTCAACACGGCCTCGGTCGCCGGGCTGAAAGCCTCCGCGAACCAGTCCGCCTACAATGTGAGCAAGCACGGGGTGATCGGCTTGACACGCTGCCTCTCGCTGGAGTTCGCGCACCGGGGCGTCCGGGTCAACGCCGTTTGCCCGGGTGCGATCGACACACCGATGGTGGAGCGTGCCTACACCCCCGGCGTCATCGCCGGGGTGTCGGCGCGGCAGATGGGGCGGCTCGGCACCCCGGAGGAGGTGGCGCAGGCGGTGGTGTGGCTCTGCTCGGACGCGGCCTCGTTCGTCACGGGTACGGCCATGCCGGTGGATGGCGGCCTCACCGCGTAGTGGATAGGGAATGGCGAACCGCCCGATCATGCGCGCTCGCCGCCCGTGACCCTCGATACACGAGCAATCGTGCGCCGCGATAGCCACGACCGGGGGCCCTGGGGCATCGAGGGCGGAGGAAGGACGAAGCGATGGGGACAGCGCGCGATCTCACTTTTGGGTTCATCCTCCCCCAGTGGCTCCGCGCCATGGGGGGCGTGACTGCGCGGGGGCGGGACCTGCTCGCGGTCGCGCGGCTGGCTGAGCGGAGCGGCTTCGATTCGCTCTGGCTCGTCGACCACTTCTGCTTCGAGCGCTACGCCGACCAGGTCGACCACGGATTCCAGCCCCCGGAGCAGTTGCGCGGCGTCAAGGCGGGGGCGTGGGAGTGCTGGACGACGCTGGCCGCCCTCGCGGTCGCGACCGAGCGCGCGACGATCGGCACGCTGGTGACCAACACCGGCTATCGCAACCCCGCCCTCCTCGCGCACATGGCGAACACCGTCGACGAGCTGAGCGACGGGCGGCTGATCCTCGGTCTCGGTGCCGGCGACTACCGCAGCGAGTACGAGATGCACGGCTACCCGTGGGACCGGCGCGTCGGCCGGTTCGAGGAGGCGCTGCAGATCATCCGCCCGATGCTGCGCGGCGAGTCGGTGGCCTTCTCGGGCGAGTTTTACAAGGTGCAGGGGACCGAACTCGTTCTCAGGGGCCCGCGCCCCGATGGCCCGCCGGTCATGATCGGGCTCATCCACGGCGGCCCGCGCATGCAGCGGCTGGTGACGGAATATGCGGATGCGTGGGACTGCTGGCTGGCCTTCTCGGACAGCCGTCCGGAGGCGTACGTGAAGCAGCGCGACGCAATGTACGCCGCGTGCGAGCGACACGGGCGCGACCCGGCGACGATCCGGCAGCATGTGACGGTCGGAGTCGCGCCGCCGGGGTACACTTGGGGGTCGCCGGGAACGCCATTGACCGGCGAGCCGGGGACGGTCGCGGAGCAACTGGCGGGCTTCGCCGAGTACGGCGTGAGCCAGATATGCATCAACGCCGACCCGAAGACCGAAGCGAGCGTCGAGTGGCTGGGGCGCGTCATCGAGGCGGTGCGCGCATGAAGTGGCCGTAACGTGGCACGATTGCCGCCATCAAGTCACCCGAAGCGGCCTGGTCCACCGTCGTGACGTCCCCTGTGGGGTGGTGTGGCGCCTGGCAGCCCCGCCCCTAACGATAGGTGTCCTTCCCGCTGAGCGGGGAAGCCGAGATTGAGGGAGGGACGGTGAGCAACGACGCTTCCGGTCCCGTGACACGGTCTGGGCGGAGGATATGACGAGGACGGGGGATGTGTCGCACACGGCGGGGAGGTTGAAGAGGCGACCGTCGTCATCCGTGCACCGGAGTAATCGAAGCCGCGAAACCGCCCACCGGCCCGGCGGATGGTAGTCGCTAAAGCGTGATCGTCGTGGAGGAATCTACAGAACTTCACGGACACAACCCCGTGCCAGTCGTGCGTCGGCAGCGCGCGGCAGTCGGGGGATCGGCTCGTACAACAGCGTCCCTTGCGAATGAGGAGCCGATTCCGGCGGTACGAACGTAAGGGTAATATGGGACCCTTGTGTGGACTAATCCACATGAGCCTGGCTCTTCCGCAGCGAGGGTGAAACGCGGATGATGTGAAACGTTCGATTCCTTCGCGGACCTGGCATAGTGCCGAAAAACCGTGAAACATGAGAGGTATTGTCTCGCCAGGTTCGATAAACCGAGCCAGCACGTGGTCAATGAGGTGTACGGTTCACCGTCGCTACGGATATTGGCAATCAGGCAGGCAAGTCACGATGCTCCGCCCTCCGGCAGTGTCGATCTTGGGAGCTGCCGCACGACTAGGAGCAGGCCCAATGGCCAAGGTCATCGCAATCATGTCCATGTCGCTCGACGGGTACGTCGCCGATGCCAGCGATGGCGTCGCGGAAGTCTTCGACTGGTACTTCGCGGGCGATGTCGACGTGCCCACGGCCAGCGCGGATTTCACCTTCCATGTCTCCGCGACCAGCGCCGCACACCTGCGGGCATTGATGGGCGAGGTGGGTGCGATGCTCACCGGTCGCCGCACATTCAACAAAGCCGAAGGCTGGGGCGGTCAGCACCCGTGGGGAATACCGGCGTTCGTCATCACGCACCATGTGCCGGATGGTTGGCCCCGCCCCGGATCGACCGTCCACTTCGTGACCGAGGGGTTGGGAAGCGCTGTGGCTCAAGCGACGTCTGCCGCAGGAGACCGCGCGGTGGGCGTCCATGGCGTCGAGACAATTCGCCAGTGCCTCGACGCCGGCCTTCTCGACGAGATCCACATCGATCTCGCTCCGGTGTTGCTGGGCTCCGGGATCCGCTTGTTCGACCGGCTTCAGAACGCACCGGTAATCCTGGGCAATCCGACGGTGATCGCTGGCGTCGGCGTCACCCATCTGCGCTACCACATCCGTCGTTGAGCCGGTCGCACAACCGCCGTTTGTCGCCCTCAAGGTGGGATGAGGCGACGCTTGACGCCGTCGCTGCCGGTATGCGTGTACCATCATGTGGCTTAGTCCACCCTTATGTGTATCACTTTTCCGCGACCCTGTTTGAGGTGGTTTGACACCCGTTCTTCGTCTAACCTGAAAACTGCCCCTCTCGTCAGGCGACCGTAGGCGCGAGCGTTACTGTGTACCCCAGTTGCTCGATCCTTCCCATCGCGCGGCGCAGTACCCGCTGCTTGTCCCGTTC
>JBBSFO010000117.1:0-10389 GCA_038238655.1 Thermomicrobiales bacterium
ATCCGCTATCGCCGCGCATTGTGGGGCGGCGGGTATGGATGCATACATGCACCGAACGGGCCAGTTACCTGCTGAGGAAGTCGCCGAGGCGTTAGCGGCGAGCGATGTCTGCGTGCTACCGTATCGGGATGGTGCGTCACCACGGCGGGGAAGCCTGCTGGCGGCGCTTGCCCAGGGCATCCCGGTCGTCACGACGACGCCCGCCCCCGATGTCTACGACGGCCTGCCCGCGTTCCGGGATGGCACGGTTGCGTGCTGCGTGCCGCCGGGAGATGCCCGTTCCGTGGCAGATGCCGTCCAAGCGATTTGCCGCGACGGTACCCTTGCCGCACGCCTCAGGGACGGAGCGGCAGCATATGCGGCAAACTTTACCTGGCCGACGATTGCCGCACAAACACTCGCGCTCTACGACAGGCTTGGTGCTGTGAGAGTTGCCACAAACCGTGCGCCCGTCGCTTCAGGAGTCGAACGCTGATGGCGGTCATCGAGCGGTCATCGCCGCATGCAGCCGCACCGCCGCGCCAGCAGTTCGTCTGGCCCGATTGGCATAATGAGGCCATCCCGCTCATCCTGCTGGCGGTCCTCATGCTGCTCGGCGGGCTGATGCGCCGCTATCACCTCGGTCAGCAAGGACTCTGGTTCGATGAAGCAGACCTCGTCCTGCGTGCCCGGAAGCCGTTACCTGATTTGCTGCGTATCTTCGTCAATCCAGGCGAGAACGGGCCGCTGTACACCTTTGCGATGGCGCTGTGGATCAAACTCGTCGGCACATCGGAAGTCGCCGTCCGGTTGCCTTCGGCCATCGCCGGGACGCTCGCGATCCCCGCGATCTACGCCCTCGGACGCATGCTGCGCGGGCCGCGCCTCGGGCTGATTGCCGCCGCACTTCTCACCGTTTCACCCTACGCGCATTGGTACGCGCAGGACGCCAAGATGTACAGTCTGCTCGTCCTTTTGACGATTGGCGCGACGTGTTTGCTCCTCCTTGCCATCCGTCAGGTCAGAGCGGCGTGGATCGCCTATGGCATCGTTGCCGCGATCACGCTGGATATTCACGCCACCTTTCTGCTTGTGCTCGCCGCGCATGCGGTGATCGCTGTTTGCCTTTGGCGCGTCGGATACGGCGCGCGACCGCCGGGGCGGCAGGCGCGCTGGCTGGTGGCGTTGATCGGCGTTGCTGCGCTCCCGCTGCTCATCTGGGGCGTGATCTTCGCCGTGCGGAATGGCCCGACGTGGCAAGTGAAGGCGACGCCGTGGGCAATCCTCCAACGGATGCTGATCGAGTTCAGCGTCACGAACCGCGCCGATCCCGGCATCCATCTATGGGGGAGCTGGCTCTACGTCGCGCTCGTCGCGCTCGGGGTCGGTTTGACGTGGCGGGCGGAGAAGGAAGGTCCCCCCTCCCCTGACCCCTCCCCCGCTGAGGCGGGGGAGGGGGATTCCCTCTCACCACGCCGCGCTCTCCTCATCGTCGGGGCAATGACGGTAGTGCCGGGCGTGCTGTTTATGCTCCTTTCGTTGCAGCGTGCGGTGTTCGAGGATCGGTACTTGATCGTCGCACTGCCGGGATTCCTGCTGCTTGCCGCGCTCGGAATTGACGGATTACTGCGCGTGAAAGCAACGTGGCCGCTCGCCATCGCGGGTGGCGTGGCCCTCCTGATCGTTGCGTGGATACCACTGCGCGCGGTCAATTTCTCGACTATGCCGCAGAAAGAGAATTGGCGCGAGGCGTACCGGCATCTCGCGGAACACGCACGCGCCGGTGATGGCGTCGTCGTCTATCCGGGCTACCTCCGTTCGACCTACGATTACTACGCGCTGCAATTCCCGCAGTTGCGCGCGCTCCCGGTCGTCACACCGCCATCGCTTGCACCGGGGACAGCCATCTCCGACCGCGCGCTCAATGCCTTCTTCGGCGAGCAGACGCGCGGTTGGGAGCGTGCATGGCTTGTGGAATCGCCGGAGCGGGCACCGACGCAAGACCCAGAAGGGCGCATCCTCGGCTTCTACACGGACGGCATTGCGGGCATGCAGCCTGCGCAAACCCTGTTTGCGGAGCAGAAATACAATGGTGTCCTGCTCGATTGCTTCGTCTACGACGGGCCATTCGGCGCAGATCGGTTGCCGCCGCAGGTCGTACCCGATTTGCGTATCGGCGATACCGGCATTCGTCTTTTCGGCGTCTCGCTCGAAACGCTGGACAATCAGCAACGGGTTGCGCGCGGGACGTTCGCGCCACTGCTTCTCCGCTGGCTGACGCCGAATCACGCGATACCGGACGATTACACCGTGCTCGTCCGGCTCGTGGATACATCAGGCCGCGAGGTGGCGCGGTACGATATTGCGCCCCTGGACGGCCACTGGCCGACGAGTACGTGGCGGGCGAGAGACGACCCCTACGACCCGCACGATCTCCATATCCCGCCCGATCTCGCGCTGGGCCAATACCGTATCCTTGTCGGGATGGTAGCCGCGAACGACCCCACACACCCGCTGCCAATCTTCGACCGCACAGGCGCGCGCGTTGACACGAACGGACTGGTCGCCGTCCTAGCGCTCACGGTGACGTGACATCGGTAGCACAGGCTTTTCGGTCTGCGCTACCGCCGTTATCTCTGCTTCTGCACCCAATCGGCGAGGAAATCCGCCATTGCGTCGAGGTAGACGCGGCCATGGTCGGCGGTTGCGGGGCGAGCGTCGCCGAGAATGCCATTCTCGGTCAAGGCGGGCATGCCCTGCGTGAAGATGATCTCGCTCACCGCCTGATTGAACGGCCCGACGTAGCCCGCTGCCGCGTGATCCATCCGCACCAACTCGGGGCGGAGCAGGAGATCGAGCGAGGTTTCGCTTTCGCCCGCGTGCGCTCCAGAGACTTCGGGCGCAATGCCGAACTGCGCCGATACGCCATTCAAAACGTCAACAAAGCCGACCAGATCGCTGAACGCGACCGCCTTCGCGCCACCGAGTTCATCGTCCAGGCCGCGCATCGCCGCGTCGAGCGGGCCGAAGTTGCCGCCATGCGAGGGGATAAAGGCGATGGTGCGGAAGCCATGGTGCGCGAGCGACCGTGCCACGTCGCGTACTACAGCCATGAAGGTTTCGGTGCGGAGCGTCACTGTGCCCGCGAAAGCCATGTGATGCTCGGAGCAGCCGATGCTGATCGTTGGCCCTTGCAGCGCGCTCGGCAGCCGCTCGACGATGGCGCGAGCGAGATGCGTGCCGATCAACGTGTCCGTCATTTCCGGTAGATGCGGGCCATGCTGCTCGATAGACCCGGCGGCAACGACGATCGTGTCGTATCCCTGGGCGATGGCGTCGCGGACTTCGGGCCAGGTCAGTTCCGTCGTGTCGAGGCTGCGCGGTCGCATGGCGTTACTCCTTCGTATGATGCGGCGTGGAAGCGTTGACCTCTGCAGTATGCAGGCGGCCGTATATGCGAACAAGGCATACGCCCTGCCGATAACATGCCGATCACTTGCGACAACGCGTCGCACATGAGATACTACGTACGACATGAACGTACACTCAAATTGCACGACGGGAGTGATTTGGGTCGGACGTAGTACGATGACGCGGGGGTTTGGCATGGCGTTCGCACTCAGATCGCGCCGCGCTGCACGGACACAACCGAGGTGGACCATCGTACCGTTCGATGCGAGCGGTGCCGGTGTCGGCGAGATTCCGCCGATGGTCGTCATCGAAACGCCGCACGATGGCGAAACATTGCTCGTTCTTTGCGCGGAGGCGGAGCAGTCGGTGCCAGATGCAACGCGGCGCTGCCAGATCGCGCTCGACGCATTCCAGGCTGGGTTTGCGACGGTCGGGCCGCGCATGCTTACCAATGCACTCCTCGCAGGTATGGAGGAAGCGAACGGCGCGCTCTACGACCGGCGGGCAGCGCACGGGATGCATCGCCCGGTCGGTATTGGCCTAACGGCGCTCGTCGCGCGGGGTGCGGACGCCTATATCATTCAGGCGGGGCCGGGCCAGACACTGATCGTCGGTGCGGAGGGAATCACTGCCTTGCCGCCGCTGCACCGTCACGGGCCACCCGGCGCGCTCGTCGAGAAGGACCGTGCCGGAGCCGTACCGATTGGCGTCCTCCCGACGATTGAGCCTGACCTCTTTCATGTGGACGCGAGTGAAGGGCTGTTCGTTGCGGTGTGCGTTTCCGCGCTCGGTCGCGTGCTGCAACGGGAGGACGACGGCCCGCTGCTCGCGTGCGATGCGGCGGATGCGGCGGACTATCTCGTTTCGCTCGGTACGCGCTACCGCTTGCCCCAGGCATACGGCGTCGTGTGTTCGACGATGAACGGTGACGACGAGCTTCCCGCGCCTGATGCCGCCACATTCGCCGATTCGTGGACGACTGATGTGCCTTTTCGCGAGGAATCACCACATCGCATGCGCGACGCACCCGCGCCTGTCCCGCAAGGCGATGCGGCGGAGCCGCGCTGGGAGTATCTCGGTGAACGAGAACAACCTACCCGCTCCGGTCGCCTGCGCGGCTGGCGTGCGGAAGCCGCGCCACCGCAAGATACAGGGTGGAACGACCTCTATCGCGTATCCCCCGCCCGGCGCTTTCCAAGTTTGCCGCCGCGCCTCTGGGTTCTCGTGGGGGGATTCCTGTTCGCCCTCATCCTCGCCGCGCTGATCGGCATCGTGCATGCACTGTCGGCGCACCGTGCGAACAGCGCGACCCTGCATGAACTGGACGGTGTCGCCGTGGCGCGATCGCAAGCAATGGCGCTCCCTGATCCCCAGGCGCGGTACACCGCGCTGACCGCGATCAGCGGGCAGTTGGAGAATATCGCGGGAGAGGGCAGACAAACCCAACGCGTCGCCCGGGAGCGGCAGCAGTTGACGCAAGCGCTGGACACGACGGCGGGCGTGACGCGTGTCACACCGCGCCCGGTCGCACCATTGCCGCATTTCGATGGCGCGCCAGGAAGCCACCGCCTCCTCGTCGCAGGCGACGACGGGAATCTGTACCTTTTCGAGCGCGACAAGAATGATTGGGGTGTCTATGCCGTCAATCCAACGACGCAGAAGGCGGATCGGTTGTTCGCGACGGGCAACATCGCGAACAAGGTGCCGGCTGGCGAGCTGCGCGGACTCTTCTGGTTCAACGGGCCGGCGACGACCGACCGCACGCGTTTGTTCGCGCGCACCGCGAACGGCGCGTGGGGCGAACTGGCGATCCCTGCGCTCGGTGAGAAGCGACCGACAGCGATTGCCGCGCTCGGCGACGCTCTGTATTTGCTCGACAGCGGGACGGGCGTGATCGTGCGCGTCCCGCTCGCCGACGGTACCGGCGCGAAGGCGTGGACGACCGACGCGGCGACCGCCGAGTTGAAGACGGCGGTGGACATGGCGAGCGACGGTCAGATGATCTGGGTGCTGCTCGGCGATGGTCGCGTGCGCGGCTTCGTCGGTGGCGCGCTTGCGCAACTGATCGCGACCGCCGCGATCCCGCCGATCAAAGAAGCAACAGCGATTGCCGCGTCCCCGAGTAGCCCGTATCTCTACGTCGCCGACGGAGCGCAGGGACGAATCATGCGCATTCGCAAGGCGGATGGGCGGATCGTGCAGGTGCTCCGGGCGGCGGAGGGTGCGCCGCCGATCACGCGGATAGAGAGCCTGACTGTAGACGAGCGGAAAGGGATGCTCTGGTACGTCACGGCGGACGGAATCGTTACCGTGCCATTACCGCCCGTTACCGGCGCATAATCGGCTCGACATAATCGGTATGGTATGCTCGATGGAGGAAGGGGCGTGAAGAAAGTGACAAATAACGCATTGATTGGGCCGCGAAAGGAGTACGCGTGGCGCAAGATCGCGTAAATTTTCCTGGTAGGGAGAACCGCCCGCCGCCCGCCCCGGACGACGCACCCGTGTCTGTTGCGCTGACAGCCGTGCGATTCGTGCTGCCCGTGCCCGCTCCCTTCGCGCACCAGGCCGAGGCGGATTTCTCCGAACTGCTCGACTTTTATCGCATCCCGTGGCTCTATGAACCGACCTCGTTCGCGATCGAATGGGACGGCGACGATGTGACGGAGATGTTCACGCCGGATTTCTACCTGCCCGATCAGGACCTGTATGTCGAACTGACAACGATGAAGCAAAGTCTCGTGACGAAGAAGAACCGCAAGGTGCGGTTGCTGCGAGAACTGTATCCCGAATTACACATCAAATTGCTGTATCGCCGCGATTACCAGCAGCTCGTCGCGCAGTACGGGTACGGCGCGCTGGAAATCACCGAACTGCGGCCGGAGGACATTGATCGCATCCTCGTCAGTCCCGCCGAACTGCACGAGCGGGTCGTCGCGCTTGGCGAGCAAATCTCGCACGACTATGCGGGGCGGACCGTCGTCCTCGTCGGTGTCCTGAAGGGCGTGACCTTCTTTCTCGCGGACCTCGCGCGTGCGATCACCCGGCCACTGGCGATTGATTATCTGGCGGTCGCGGGGTATGGGACACCGGCGAAAGGGCGCTCGCGGCAGCCGGGCGCGGTGCGGATCATCAAGGACTTGGACGAGAATATCGTCGGCCAGCACATCATTCTCGTCGAGGACGTCGTCAATAGTGGCTTATCGCTCGCCTACATCCTCAAGCATCTGAAGGCGAAGAAGCCCGCGAGCATCGCGGTCGTGACACTCCTGGACAAGGTGGATAAACGGCTCGTGGATGTGCCGCTCGATTACGTCGGCTTTCCCTGCCCCAACGAGTTCGTGATCGGCTACGGGCTGGACTACCGCGAGCGGTACCGCAACCTGTCGTTCCTGTGCGTGCTCAAGCCGGAGGCGTACGAGCAGACGACCCCGCTCCGACCGCGCGAGGATGTCGTGATGAGCGAAACGGCGAGCAAAAAGTAAGAGCCCCAACGGGTCTTGGCTGAGGCCCCTGAAACCGCTGACTCCTGCGCCGCCTGCCATCTCGTCCGGGACTTGCGTCTGCCGAAACGACATGCGGTTGTGGATGATCCATGGGGCCGGTTGCGCTGCGGGAGCCCGCTTGCCTGCACCATTTCCGCCAGTGACTCAGAAAACCGTCCGTAACTCCTTGGAACTCTTACCATCTGTACGTTACACGGTGTACGGTCATTTGTCAAGGGATTTTCGCGCAATTTCCGCAGAAAACGGAAATTGCTTCACATCGGGATCGTGGAGGGCGAATATGCCAGCAATGCATGTTGCCTTGCTTCGGGGGATCAATGTCGGCGGCAAAAACAAGCTACCGATGAAGGCGTTGCTCGAACTGTTTGTCGAGGCGGGGTGCCGCGATGCGCGGGCCTATATTCAGAGTGGCAACGTGATTTTCCAGGCAGAGCCAAACATCGTCGCGCCGCTTCCCGGCATCATCACTGAGCGGATTGGCGAACGCTTCGGCTATCGGGTGCCGGTGCTGCTGCGAACGACCGAGCAGATCGCCGCTGTTATTCGTCACAACCCCTTCATTGCCGAGGGGATTGCTGAAGAAACGCTTCATGTCCTCTTCCTCGCGGAACGACCGAGCGAGGATAGAATAGATGACCTCGATTCTCACCGATCACCACCCGACACGTTCGCGGTGCACGGTCAGGAGGTCTATCTGCGGCTCCCGCACGGCGCGGCGCGAACAAAGCTGACCAATGCCTACTTCGACACGAAACTCGCTACGATCACCACCGGACGGAACTGGCGGACGGTAAACACCATTTTTGCATTGATGGAGCAGTGAGGTAGCCGCACAAACTCACTTCCGCTACCACCAGGAAGACTGATTATCTGCGGCTATCAGATTTCGATGGGCTAGCGGCGGATTCGTATGCCGGAATCCAGTCCGGCCAGTTGACGGTCGCACCGTCTGCGCCGCTCTCGAAGAGGCGGGCGATCTGCCATGGGTGATCAATGCCCCATGCCCGTACAACCAGGCCGCGCGCCTGCGCCGCTGCCACGCGTTGCGCCGTCAGTTGGCCGATATGGAGACAGAACTGGTTGATGCCACGGCGCACGAGCCGGTCGAGCAGATCATCGTCATAGCGCTGTGTGAGATAGCCGAGCGGGACCGTTGCATCGAGCGCCCGCGCCTGGACGAGCGGATACCAGTGGAACGACGTGACGTGTACGCGGTCGAGCACCGCGCGTGCGGCGAGCATGCGGATCAGCGGTTCGGTCGCGCGGGGGTCCTTGATCTCGAAGACGACCGGGATGCGCCCAACGTACTCGGTAATCATCTCATCCACTGTCAGGACGCGTTGTCCGGCATGCTCCGCGCTATACCAGCCGCCGAGATCGAGGGCACGCAGTTCGGCGAGCGAATAATCCACAACCGGCCCCCTGCCATCTGAGTTGCGATCCACGAAGGCATCGTGATAAATGACGAGCGTATCGTCGGCCGTCATCTGCACATCCGTCTCGACCGCATCGGCGCGCATCGCGATTGCTTTGTCGAATGCGGCGCGCGTATTCTCCGGTGCGTAGCCGGATGCGCCGCGATGGGCGATGTTCAACATACGTGTGCTCCCTTATGCTATGGCGATGATCAGTCAATGTACAGTGAGCATAGCAAGTGTTGCACACACAATGGTGATCGGACCGTGAAAACACGAAAGGCCGCCCGAAGGCGGCCCGATCATTTCCGTGGTGCGGCTTAGCCCAGACGGCGTGCGCTGTAGTACTTCGGCCCGTAATAGCCACCGGCGATGTTGCTGACGACGACACCCGTGCCCTCATTCTCCGCATGGACGAACCGACCACCGCCGATGTAGATCCCCGCGTGGGAAAGACCGGCGGTATAGGTGTTCGCGAAGAAGACGAGATCGCCGGGTTGGAGATTTTCTTTCGCGACGTATTGCCCGGACGATGCCTGTTGCCCGATGGAGTGTGAGATGCTTTGTCCGGCCACTTTCTGCGCGATATACATCACGAAGCCGGAGCAATCGAAACCGCTCGGCGATGCACCGGCCCAAACGTACGGGTAGCCGACGTACTTCATCGCTTCCGCGACGATCTTGCCGCCGAGCGAGGTCGCCGTCGCCGGGGCGGATTGCGGCGCGGACGCTGCAATGGCCGATTGATCGGGCTTGTTTGCCGATGGCGGCGTGAGCAGCGGCGTCTTCTTCGTGGCAGCGGAATCGGTCTTCGTGAGGTATGGGCCGACGACGAAACCCTTGGTGCCGTCGAACGAAACGGGCACCCAGCTGTTGCCCTTCGTATCGGTCGTCACCTTGCCCATCACTGTCACGACCGTACCCTCTTCGAGGATCGTGAGCACGTCCGCGCTGTATCCTGCATCGTCGCGCATCCGCACGCCCGCGTTGTCGGTACTCGTGACCTTGACGCGGTCGCCATCACTGACATCCGGCGCTTTCAAGATGGTCACGTCGGTCGTCTTCGTGGTGGTATCAGCCGGCTTCGTGGCTGGAGCGGGGCCGTCGGTTGGCACAAGAAAGGTACCCATCAGATACCCGTGCTTGCCGGCATGATTGACGTGATACCACGGCGTACCGTCCACGTTGAATTTTGGCCCATCAACGATCAGGACAATCGCGCCTTCGGGAATCATGCCGATGACGTTTGCGTTGGTATCAGTATTATCGCGGAGGCGGACGCCGCCACCATCGGTGAACGTGACAGCGGCATAGTTGTTCAGTTTGCGCGCGCTGATGAAGTCGGCATCAACCCACCCGCTTTGCCCGGCATACTGCACCTGATACCAGGTGACGCCGTCGGCATCCTGCGGGCCGTTGGTAATGAGAACGACCGCACCTTCAGCAATGGTGGCAAGAACATTGCTAGACTTGGATGGATTGGCGCGGAATCGAACCCCATCGCCATTGGTGTTCGCGATGGTGGCGGTCTGGCCGCCGGGGAAAATCACCGCACCGACGGGCGAGGCGACAAGATACGACGTAAGCACGCTGGCAGACAGGATAGCGGTGCGACGCAAAAGGTCGCGGCGTGTGAACTGATTCGTCACCCAGAACCCCTCCCGAATAGGCAGCGCGTGGCGATGCGCCCGCCCATTTCTCCCTCTGGCCCTCAGGCCGCACGAACGGATACGCTCATCGTTGGCTCAACGGCTCTCCCCAGGGCCGGTGAAGCACACCCCATCTCAACGAAACAGTGACCGTACGCGTAGCCCGGGAACAGGCAAGAAAAGGAAGGTCCCCGGTTCTGTTTGCCACCCTACACCCCGCTTTTGGATGTGTCAACCCCTTTTGCACTCCCTGAAAACGTCACGAACGTACTACCTTTTTGTCCTTGTACTATACATAATGGCACGATTCAGAGCCTGTGTGTAAAGGGATTAGGGCGGTTCGAGCCGCTTGAGCATCACCTGAATCATCGCGATCAGCACCGCCGTCTCGCTGCTCTCAGGTAACTGCTCGTAGTCTTTGCTCAAGAT
>JBBSFO010000118.1:0-10374 GCA_038238655.1 Thermomicrobiales bacterium
CCCCACCCCCGGCCCCTCCCCCACCGAGCGGTAGAGGAGAGGAAACCGCACAAGGCCGTGGCTTTCCTATGCGCCGTGATCTTCTCGCGTCTCGCTCCCCTCTCCCGCTGCGCGGGGGAGGGGCCGGGGGTGGGGGTCTCTAGGAGGGCTGCTTACTGCCGCAACTGATAGCCGCAGTTCGGGCAGAACTTCGGCGGGCCGCCGTCTCCCATAGCAGTCAGGCCAAACCCACAATTCGGGCAGAACTTCGGCCCGTTCGTCGGCGCGGCGCCGACGGCGGCTGCTGGGGCGGCTGGTTGTGCCGTCTGCTGTCCGCCGCCTGTTGCCGACTGTTCTTGCGCCTGCTGACGCATCGCGCTCGCGGCCTGACTGCCAAGGCCAAATCCGATGCCCGCGCCGAATGCCGAGCCACCTTCGCCGGGATTGTTGGCGGCATCGCCAATCGCCTGCGCGGTGCGATATTTCATGTATTGATCGAGATTTCCGAGCACGCCCATACTCGACCGCTCGTCAATCTTCGCCTGCACCTCGTCCGGCGGCGTGATCGCGCCGATTTGAAAGGTGTCGAGTTGCAGTCCATAGGCTGCGAACTGGTCGGCAACGGCGGTCTTCGTCGCCAGCGCCAACTGCTCGTACATCACGGCGAGGTCGAGGACGCTCTTCATTACCTGACCCATCAGCACCGTCAATTGCTGGACGATGATCGAACGCAGGTAGTTGCCGATGTCCTCCGCGCGGAAGACGCCCTGCGTGCCGACAATCGTGTTGACGAAGAGTTGTGGGTCCACGACGCGCATCGCATAGGTGCCGAACGACCGCAACCGCACGACGCCGAGGTCGCTGTCCCGGTAGATAATCGGCTGCGGCGTCCCCCACTTCATATCGAGGAATTCCTTGAGGGAGACGTAGACGACCTCGGCACGGAAGGGGGATTTATGCCCGAACGGCAAGCTGAGAATGCCCGTGAGGATTGGGATATTCTGCGTCGAGAGCGTGTGCCGCCCCGGCGGTAACGTGTCGAGCGCCTTGCCATCACGGAAAAAGACCGCCACCTGGCTGTCGCGCACGATGCACTGCGAGCCGAGCCGGAACTCCCCGGAGCCGTACTCCGGCACCCGGTGGACGATCTCATTACTCCCCTGATCTACCCATTCAATCACATCTAAAATCGCCACGGAAACGCTCCTTCGTCGCGGAGGACTGAGGACTGAGGACTGAGGACTGAGTGCGGTCGCGCCACACTCGGCTCTCAATCCTCGCGACTCAGTGCTGTTATTGCTGTCGGCCCGGAGGCGGCGTCTGTGGGTGCGGTTGCTGCCCGCTGCCCGCTGCCTGCTGCTCGCTCTGTGTAATCGTTGTACTCGCCATGCCGGTGGATTGCGTATCACCGGCTTCGAGTGTCGCGCCTTCGTGAGCGCCCATGCGCGCTTTGAGAGCGGCGAGTTCATCCATGTTCTGACCAGCAGGAAGGGCTTGCTGACCGCCCTGCACGCGCGCCTTCAGTTTGGCGAGGTCGTCTTCCACTTCGAGGCCGCTATCGAGTTCGGCGAACTGCGCACCCATCGAATCGGACGCCAAATCCTGCTCCGCGAGCGCCTTTGCTTCGTTGGAGCGGATACGCCGCTCCATGCGATCCAGTTCCTCGCCCGGCTCCAGCGATTTCAGGCCGGACATCGTGCTGGAAACCTTCTGCACCGCCTCGGCCCGCCGCTGCCGGGCGATCAGCACGTCCCGGTTGGCGCGGGCGGACTCGTACTTCGCTTCGAGTTGCTGCAACTGGCCCTTCAACTTCGTGACCATCTCCTGCTGCGATTGCAGGTTCGAGGAATAGACCTCCGCATGCTCGGCGTTGTCGCGCTTGCGACGAAGGGCTTCACGGGCCAGGTCGTCCTTGCCCTGTGTGACGGCAAGTTCCGCCTTACGTTCCCACTCGGATGCATGCTTCGCGGACTGCTGATAGTCCATTTCCAGTTCTTTTTCCTGCGCGATCATCGCCGCGACCTGCCCGCGCGCCATGTGGATCTGGTCGTTCATTTCCCGGATCAGCTGATCCAGCATCTTCGCGGGGTCTTCGGCGTGGTCAACCATGTCATTGACATTGGCGCGAATCAGCCGTGTCATCCGGTCAAGAATACCCATAACGCGTCGTCTCCTTCTCCATTATCGCCTGGTCGTTGCTGGCTCTCGCGGGTAAAACTCTACATCGCTGCGATCCATCGTTCGGCCAACGAGCGCCTGACGGTCGCTCCCCCAATCGCGAAAGGCGAGATATGCGCCGTCCACGCCTGAATACAGATAGGCATTAACATTGCCAGCCCGCTCGCCCGCCGCACCGGTAATCGTGCCCGCGCCGCTCTGCTGCTCGACGAGCGAATAGGTGATCCCGCCGTAGATGAGCGGCGTGACGGGCGGGACGCGCGTCCAGAAATCCACCTGCTCGGTGAGCGCAATCGGCCGCGATCCGTCACTTGGCACGATCAACCATTTGGTCATCTCTCCGTCGCGCAGGAGGTAATCGGTCCACGGTGTCGGGCCGTCCACGCGAGTGCGCGCGGCGACGATCCAGTCCTGACCATCCGCGCTCACCGCGTCATTCAGGTTCAGGAACGGCAGCGTCTCGGTCGTCGTCGGCAACAGCGCGGGCGTTTTGACGACATCGAAGAGTTTCGTGTTCTGCGTCGGCTGCCCGGACTGGAAGACATCGGCCCGCGCATCGAACCGCGCCTGCAAATCGCGCACCGTGCTATCGAGAGCGGCGAGCGGCGCGTGGAGATCGCCGCCGCTCTCGGCCGCTTGCTCGATGAGCTGCACCTTCGCACTCACCTCGTCCACACCATCCGCAAGCGCGAGATCGAAGCGGTACAGTTGATCGAGCGCCCGCTCATCCACCTGCACACTGTCCCGCAATCCGGCGTAGCCATAGGTTGCGGTACGCACGCGATCCGTGAAGTGATTGAGCCGCCCGGCGGCCTGATCCACAGGCGCGAGCTGATCGAGGCGGCGCGCGGCAAGCAAGGTCTGCTGCACGCGGGTCAGCCGCGTATGCTGCTCGGCGTAATCCTGCGCGAGCATTCGGCGGAGCGCGCCGTCGGCATCGCGCCGCGCTTCTTTCTCATGGTAGCCGCGATAGCCAGGAATCCGATCCAGCCTGCTCGGTCGGCGGGCGGGCGCGGCCCCTGGATAACGCATTCGTGCATCGGTATCGGTCATCACATCCTCCGGTCTGGTCATTATCATAACAGGCCCCAGCAGAAGATACGACGGCCACGACGCGGCGGTTCCACGCTCAGTCCTCAGTCCTCAGTCCTCAGTCCTTCTTCCCGTCCTTCCCGCGCAGCGGGCACCGTGATCGTAAAGGTCGTGCCGACGCTGAGTTCGCTCTCGAAGTCAATCGTGCCACCCTGCAACTCGACGAGGCGTTTGGTCAGGGCGAGGCCGAGGCCGGTGCCGTTATAGCGACGCGACAGCGAGCCGTCAATTTGCCGGAATGCCTCGAAAACTTTGTGCGCGTCGTCCGGGCCAATACCGATGCCGGTGTCCGTGACACGGATACGCACAGTATCCTCGAAACCCTCCGCAACAATCGCAATGCGGCCACCTTCGGGCGTGAACTTGTTGGCATTCGAAAGGACATTGAGGACGATCTGCCGGAACCGCGCCCGATCCGCGTAGACCGGCGGCGTCTCTGGCGCGACGGACACGGAGAGCGTCTGCTGATTCGCATGGATGAGCGGGGCCATCAACCGCTCTGCCTCGTGGAGTTCATGCGCGATCGCGAAGGCGACCGGGCGCATCTCCATCTTGCCGGACTCGATCTTCGCGACATCGAGCACGTCGTTAATGAGCGACAGCAAATGGTGCGCGCTGGAATGGATGTCCGCCAGACATTCGCGGCGCTCGCCTTCGTCAATGACGATCTCGTCTTCCAGCAACTCCGAGAAGCCGATGATCGCATTGAGCGGCGTGCGCAGTTCGTGGCTCATCGTCGCGAGGAACTCGCTCTTGTGCTGATTCGCCGTTTCGAGGTCCGTGTTCAGTCGGCGCAGTTCTGCCACTTGCGCCTGGATCTGCTCGTACAACCGCGCGTTCGCGACGGCAATCGCCGTTTGCGCCGCGTACCGTTCGAGGCGCTCCGCATCATCGTCCGTAAAAATGTCCGGCGTGCTATGGACCAAATACAGTGTTCCGATCACCGTGCCGGCGACGATGAGCGGTGTGCCGAGGAGATTGCGCATACGCGGCGCGATCTGCGCCGGAGCGTTGTGCCATGCCGCCCGCCACGCCGGATCGGCCCAGACATCGCCGATCCGCAATGTCCGGCGGGACTGAACAATCGCGCCGTTGATGCTCTTGCCGACGGGCATCCGCTCGCCCGTCCGTGGCGTGTCGAAGCCGAAATCGCCGACGATGCGCAGCGTCTCGCCATCCGGTTCGAGCAGGGTCACGTAGCCCGATTCGGCAGGGATGATTCCGCGAATTTCGGTCAGCACGCGGGGCAGGACGACCGCCGGATCGAGCGATGCGCTGACCGCCATGCCGATCTCGTGCATCGTTTCCAGTTCGGAGTTGAGTGAGCGCAGTTCGTCCACCTGTCGCTGCACCTGTGCGAAAAGCCGTGCGTTCGCCACGGCCACCGCGACCTGGCTACTGTACCGCTCGATCCGATCAACATCCTCGGCATGGTAGATCGCAGGCGTCCCGTGGGCGAGATAAATCGTGCCGATGCTTTGCCCCCCAATACGCAGCGGCGCACAAAGGATACTGCGCAGATCGTCCTTTTCCACAGTGATCCGGTGGGAGCGGGCGAGCCATTCGTCCGACTCCCAGAAATCGTCAACGCAGATCGTTTCACCGCGCGTATAGACGGTTCCGTTCAGGCTGTGACCGATCTGCATCTCAGTTCCCATCAGCGGTTCGATTACCGAGCCGGCGCCCGCCTCCACGCGCAGCACGCCCCGTTCCGGCACGTCGAGGCAGATCATCCCTTGCTGGACCGGCACGACGCGTGAAATCTCAGCCAACACACGGCTGAGCACAGCCGGGAGATCGAGCATGCCGGTCGTGGCGAGGCCGACCTCCTGCAAGGTTTCCAGTTCATCGTTGAGCCGCTGCAACTGGCCGATTTGCTGCTGACTTTGCATGTACAGATGCGCATTGGTGATGGCGACGCCCATCACCGGCGTGAACCGCAGCAGCCGCTCGAGATCCGCCGGGCCGTAGCCATCCTTCCGGTCCCGCGCGAGGTAAAGCACACCAACCGTCTCCTCCATCGCACAGAGTGGCACGGCGATCACCGCGCGTCCTGTGAGCAGCGAGTCATTGTCGCTTCGATAGGCGATGGCAAGCCATTCATGCGCAATAGCGAGATCGGATAACAAGGCAGGTTCATTCTGCTGGAAAACGCGACCGATAATGCTTTTCTCGGCGGGAATTTCCGTTCCGAGTTCATGGATATTGCGCCGCCCGCTCAGGCTCACTACCTTCAGTCGTGTCCGATCCTCGGTGGGGAGCGCGACAAACGCCGCATCGTACGGAACAACCCGCGCGATCTCCGCGAGGATACGGCTCAGGACATCCGAGAGCGTGAGCGAACCGGCGAGCGCGATCGTCACTTCGTTCAGCGTCGCGAGTTCGGTCGCGCGGGAGGAAACCTCACGATACAAGGAGGCATTCCCGATCGCCACTGCCGCTTGCATCGCCACCATACTCAACCGTTCGAGGTCATGATCGGTGTATGCATCCGGAACGTATCGCGCGAGATAGATCGTGCCAATCGCCCGACCACGCGCGATGAGCGGCACGCAGAGTACCGACCGGAGTTGGAGGTCGCTCGTGGGCGGGAAGTACGTCCGTCTCGTGTGGCGCGCCTTGTGGATGTCCGCAACACAGAGCGGTTGGCACTGCTCGAATACCCACCCATTGAGGCTATCCTTCTTCGGGACGAAGGCATCGAGTTGCGGGCCACCGCGTGCGGCCTCCCCGCGCGTGGCAACCACGCGCAATGCGTCCGGCGATTCGTCCAGCATCAAAAACGCCCGATCATGCGGGATGAGCGCGGCAATCGCGGCGAGAACGCGGTTAACGACCTCATCGAAATCGAGCGACGCCGCGACCGTCCCGCCTACCTCGGCAAACGTGGCGAGTTCAGTCATCCGCTGCTGCATTTGGTCGTGCAACTGCGCATTGCGGATGGCGACCGCGAGTTGATTGCCGACCGTCTCGGCGAGTGCGATCTCTTCGGCGGTAAACACGCGGGGCGCGGTCGTCGCATCAAGCCCGATGGTGCCGAAGAGCGTACCGTCCACGAGGATCGGCACGAACAGGGCGGATTTCACATCGTTCGCGACAAGCGTTACCCGCTCGTCGTCGGACAGCCGCGTATCGGTTGTGACATCCACGATGGCGAGGGGACTTTTCTGCTCATCCAGCAAGCGGAGCGTCCCACTCGCCGCCAGCGGAATGCGAATGTTACGCCTGGCTGCGCTCGGCGAACGATCCGCGACGAGCCGGAGCGCGCCATCCTGATAATCCATTTGCCCGACCGCGCCCTGGTCGAGCCGGAGCAGATCGAGCAGGGTATCGAGCGCGTACTGGAAGATCGTCGGGAGGTCTTTGGTCGCATTGACGCGCAGCGCGAGCGAATTGATCGCGGTGAGCGCGGCATTGGTTGCTTCGAGGCGCTGCCGCGCGAGGACGTGCGCGGTCGTCTCAACCGACGTGAGCATCACGGCATAACAATGCCCGTCGGCATCGTGTAGCGGGGTCAGATCATCGTTCCAGTAGGTGCGTCCGCGCGCGAAGCCGTCGTAGGCGTAATCCTGAAAGTGGAGCGTCTTGCCGGAATGCGCTACGGACTGTACAGCAGCACGAAATTGCACCGGTGGAATCCCGGCCAGAACATCCAGGACGGTATAGCCCGTCAGGTCGCGACCCGCCCATTCAGGGTCGAGGATCGCCTTTATCTGCTCGTTGGCAAGCAGAATCCGCAGCGTCTCGGCCTCGATCACGAGGATACCGACGGGCGCTGTCTTCAGAATCGTTGCGAGCAGTTCGTCCCGGACATCCGTTTGAACGCTCATTCCCTACCGTCCACGATACGATTGGACTCAGGTGTGTGATCGAGATGTGGGAGTAGAGTCCAACAATTGATTTGCCACAACAAGTACATCACTCGCTTGAACGTGATCGAGGCAGTTTCGTGACGGGCAGCCCTGCGGCCTCCCCAGTGTATACCCCGTATAGAAACATGGCGAGCAGGCAATCGTGCTGCGCAGGACGACGACCGACGCGCCGGGCGGCACAGCCAACGCCCCCGGATTGCATTCGACGGCCCCATACGGCGCCCACGCGCGATGATTCGAAGGGCCGAAGACGACGACAGACGACGCGCCAACCGCCGCCGCGAGATGGGCCATGCCATTGTCACTGCCAATATACAGCGCGGCGCCAGCATAGATCGCCGCCGAAACGGCGATGTTTGTCTTGCCGGTGAGATCAAGCGCGGTGGTTGCGCCGAGATGCCGGAGCAGTTCGTCCGCCGCATCGCGGGCATGGGCATCGCGTCCGCCGGTGACGACCAGGCGATAGCCATCCGCCGCGAGCGACCGGCCAACTGCCGCCATGCGCGCGGGCGACCATTGCCGCGCGGGGCCAAACCCGCCGATACCGGGATGGAGCGCGACATACGGCAAGCCGATGCCGATCAATCCGCGCGCGGTCGCGGTGGCGTCGGCGGAAACCGCGACGGTCGGGCGTGGATCGCGAGCCGTCGCTCCGAGGAGGCCGACGACATCGAGCCAGTATGCCCATTCCGGCTTCGCGCCGAAGCCATGATCGCGTGCGGTGTGCGTGAGGAAATCCCCTCGGCCGTTCTCCAGGCCCGCGCGAATTGGCGCGCCGGTAGCCAGGGCGAGCACGCGGTACTTCATTGCTCCCCACGCGGTGGTCAGGTGGTGGAAGAAGAGCACGGCATCGTAGTCGCGCGCGCGGAGCGAACGCCCGAACCGGGCGAGGTCCTGGATGGCTTGCCGACTGGCGATACCACGCGGCGAATCGTACGCCTCCTTCGCCAACGTCAGGACTGCGGTGACGGACGGCTCACGTTCGAGCACCACCCGCGCGCCGGGGGCGACGAGCGCGTCAATCTGCGCATCGGGCAGCAGATCGCGGAGCGCGCGGAGTGCAGGCAACGTGCCGATGGCGTCGCCGATATCGGCCAATTTGACGACGAGGATGCGGCGCATCGGCTCAATCATCGCGCCGCCCCCTCGAGCACGGCGAGCGTTTCCCGCGCGCATTGCTCCCACGAGAACTGTGCCGCCTGCTCCGGCCCGGCAACGGCAAGGCGGGCGCGCAGGGCACCATCCGTCAGTATCCGCACAAGCGCCGCACCGATTGCCGCCTCGTCCTGCGGGTTCACGAGCAGGCCTGCATCGCCGACGATCTCCGGCAGGCTGGTCGTGTTCGATGCGACAACCGGCACGCCATAGGATAACGCTTCGAGGGCGGGCATGCCGAACCCTTCATAGAGCGACGGTAAAGCGAAAGCGTCCGCACCCGTGTAAAGCGTGGGAAGATCATCGTCCGCCACGTAGCCTGCAAAGTGGACACGCTCCGTCAGCCCGCACGCGGCCACTGCCGCGCGGATCGGTTCGACGAGCCACCCCATCCGCCCCGCGATCACCAGCCGATGCGGCAAGCCCGCGTCCACGACCTGCCGGAACGCGCGGATCAGCCGCTGGAGGTTTTTCCGCGGTTGGACGGTGCCGAGAAACAACACATAGGGCCGCGCAATCCCCAGGCGCTTCAACGTAGCATGCACGGTCGGACCGGGCGGGCGGGCATCTGCCGGGCGCACGCCATGATGGACGACGGTGATTTTCTCTGCCGACACATGCAGCATCGCGACGAGATCATCGCGCGTTGCGGCGGAAACGGCAATCACCCGCCGCGCCGCGCGGACACTCCACCGCGTGGACCACGCGAGGTACCGGCGCGACAACGCGGTATGCGCCGACGGGAAGTGGAGATAGCCAAGATCGTGAATCGTCACGACCGTCACGCGCGGATGGACGAGCGGCACGACATGCGCCGGGACAAACAATACATCCGGGCGGTCGCGCACCATCGCCCACGACAGGCGCAGATGCGTCCAGAGACGCGGAAAGGGGATGGTCCGCCATTCCCAGCGCGATGGTAGTGGTAACAGATCGTCTGGCGGCGGGCCAGGCGCGTACAGCAGCCACCGATGCGGCGTCTCCATTGCCATCAGTGCGCGCAGGAGCAAGAGACTGTACTGCTCCGTCCCCGTGCGGAACGCAGGCAGCGTCCGGCTCGCGTCAATGGCGATCGTTAGCGGGCGCATGGCAGCGCGAGCAGGCGGTCGGCGACGGCGAGGACATCCGCCACTTCGAGGATCGTCAAACAGGGCGGCGCGGGCGGGCGGGTGAGCGAAAGGTCGCCGCAGCCGAGGCAGGGGATGTCGCGCCGGTCTGCTGTGATCGCGACGTGCCGCGCCGGGTCGCCCCACGGCCCGAACTGCGCGACATCGGCGGGTCCATAGAGATGGATGGTCGGCGTGCGGACGGCGACGGCGAGATGCAACGAGCCGCAGTCCGGCCCGAGGACGAGCGCGGCGCGCTCGTAGACGGCACCGAGCGTCGAAAAGTCCGTTTTTCCGGCGAGATCGAGCGCGGGATGGGTCATCGCCGCCGCGACCGCCCCCGTCAGCGCTTCGTCTCCGGGCGCACCCGTCAACACAATCGCCGCGCCGTAGCACGCTGCCAATGTGTCCGCCACCCGCGCCCATCGCTCGGGCAACCACTGCTTGACTGGCGCGCCCGCGCTCGGATTGATCGCAATGAGCGGCGTATCCAGTCCCCAGCCGTTCAGCAATGCCGCCGCCTTCGCCCGCGCTGCGTCGGGTACGCGAAAGACCATTGGATGCGCGCTCATCAGCACGGTATTGTCAGACGGCACGGCGCGAGGCGGTTGCCCGGTGGCGCTCGCAATCAAGGCCTCGATGAGCAGCATATTTGCTCGGGCGGCGTGCATGCGCGGCACGTAGGGCAGCGACTGCGTGAGCGCCGGGCGGGTATCGCGGTGATCGAAGCCGAGGACGAGCGGGATGCGCGCGACGCCCGCCGTACCGCCACCCCACCAGTGATCGGGCCGGAGAATGAGCGCGGCATCGTAGTGCCCTTCCCGGAGATGCCGTGCCATGAACCACAAGTCCACATACGGCCGCATAGGGTGAGGCTTCGGGCCGCGCGTGATGCCGGGGAAGCAATGCGCCTCGACCGCGATCCCTTCCGGGCCATTGTAGGCGACGGGGCAGGACGATGGATCCACGTAGAGTGTCACCGCGACATCCGG
>JBBSFO010000119.1:0-10351 GCA_038238655.1 Thermomicrobiales bacterium
CGTGATGAGGATACCCGCCGACGAGACCGATGTATGGAAGGCGTTCGCAATCGTCGGCAGGAGCGGCGCGATGACGCGCGAGTCGAGGTTAATCATGAAGATCGCCCCGCTGAGGGCGAAGATCAGCCACCGCTGCCGCCCTTGCATCGCCGCACTCGTCGCAGCGGGCCGTGTTGTCGTGGAAGCCGTCATGCGTGCTCGTAGGGTTGTTCGGTCGTCAGACTCGCGACCGCGCGAAAATGCCGCACGTTGAATGTGCAAAGTGGAACGCCCAGACCCACCGCGCATTCCCCGATCAGTGCATCGAAGATACCCAGGTTATGACTCAGACTTGCACGGGCAAACGTGGAAAGCGCCCGATCGCAATCGGTTGCGGTAGGCCAATAAATCTGGAAAGGTCCCAACCATCGCTGTAATCGTCGTACCGGGAGCGCATTGTCGCAGCCAGCTAACAATTCGAAGACCGCATATCCCGGGACGAGAGATTGATCGCTCAACGATGTGAACCATGTCAATGCGGGCGGATGCCCGCGCAACAGATCAATGAGAACATCCGTATCGAGCATACGCATATCATTGGCCGCGCAGCCGCTCACTCGCTCGCTTACGGAGCAAGCGGGCATATTCGACGCTGTCGCCAATATTGGTGCGATCCTTCCATGCCCCGATGAAACCGCTCTCTACAAGGGCACGGTAGAGTTCCTGTCCGGTCTTCGGCTTGTCTTCCACGGGTGATGAGAATGAGAAGTCGTCATCACTGCCGTCTTCAGTGGTCGGTGGAGTCGTATCGCCAGACGTTTCCTCTGGAGCCTTACGGGTCGCCATGTACTCCTCCTTTCTTTTGCTCTGGTTCACACATGGATCAGGATGTGCCTGATTAGAAGCCGAGGGCGAGGCCTTCGGCACGGGGGTCGGAGCCGCCGTAGCAGGTGCCGTCTTCCCACGCGATTACCTGCACGGCACCGGCCGATCCCCATTCCGGTTGGGCATGGACGGTATGACCGCGTCGCCGCAGGTCCATCAGGGTCTCGTCCGGGAAGCGGCGTTCGATGCGTACCTCATACGGGTTCGGCAGGTTTGCCGGATCGGTACCGGGGAAACTCGTCCAGCGCGGCGCCTCGATCGCTTCCTGCGGCGACATACCGTGATCGAGGATATGGGAGATCACCTGCATGTTCCATTGCGCCTGCTGGTCGCCGCCGGGTGTGCCGCCGACAAAGGCGAGCGTGCCGTCTTTGCGCGTGACCGCGTAGCAGTGGAGGGTGTGCATCGTCCGCTTGCCGGGCGCGAGGATATTCGGGTGGCCGGGTTGGAGCGAGAAGCCCCGCCCGGCGCGGTTGTTGAGGAAGATGCCCGTGCCATCCACGAGGCAGCCGGAGCCGAACGCCGCCGAAAGCGAATGAATGAGCGAAACGGCATTCCCCTCCTGATCCATCGTACAAAGGGAGGTCGTATCGCCGACCATCTCCGGGATGAGCGAGAGGGCGGGGTCGTCCACGCGGGCATGGTCGGGATTGATCGCGACGAAGTGCGATGCGCCGCGTTCCGTGCCGATCAGTTTATCGAGCGGGAAGGTGACGAAATTGGGGTCGCCCGCGTAGCGGTTGCGATCCGCGAAGGCGAGTTTTTTCGCCTCGATCATCAGATGCAGCGCCGCCGCGCCGTCGTGGTCCATCCCCGCGAGTTCGGCATTCGCGAGGATGTTCAACTCCTGCAACAGAATCAGCCCCTGCGAGGGCGGCGCGGTCGTGTAAACGGTATGGCCGCGATACTCCGTGCTGATCGCGGGATAGACCTCGGTCGCGTGCGCGGCGAGGTCGTCCGCCGTGATGAGGCCGTCGTTCTTCGCCATCCAGGCGGTGATTTTCTCTGCCAATGCGCCCGTGTAGAAGGCGTCGCGCCCTTGCCGCCGGAGCAGGCCAATCGAGTCCGCAAGGTCTTCGTTTTTGAGGATTTGCCCGGTATGCGGGGCGTGCTTGCCGCCCTTGAGGAGCATCTTCGCCGCGCCACCCGGCTGCGCCTTCACCGTTTCGGCCATTTCGCCGATCATGGAGGCGCCACCGGGGGTGAGCGCGAAGCCGTGGCGGGCGTATTGCTCGGCGGGCCGGAGCAGATCGCTCATGCGGATGCTGCCCCACCGTTCGAAGGCCGTGAAGTAGGCGTCCACCGCGCCGGGGACGGCGATGGAGAGTGGCCCGCGCGTTGGCATTTTGCTGATGTGGCCGCGCTCCTTGTACAACCCCGGCGTGGCGGTTTGTGGGGCCGCACCACTGCCGTTGACGCCGGTCACTTTCTGCGTTTTCGCATCGTAGTACAGCAGGAAACAGTCGCCGCCGAGGCCGCACGACGCGGGCAAGACGACACCGCAAACGGCCGCTGCGGCAAGCGCTGCGTCCATCGCGTTGCCGCCCCGTTCGAGCGCCCAGAGTCCCGCCGCTGTCGCCAGCGGATGCGCGGTCGCGACCATGCCACTTCGCCCCATCGCCACATTGCGCCGCTCGCCCGGGCCGCGCGCATGGAACGGGAGATCACTCGCGCGGGCGGGGCCGCTGCCATTCGTGTGTCGTGTCACGGTGCGCTCCTTTGCTGGCATCCATCATTTCTCCGCATATCCTAGCACGCAACCCGCGCGCCAACGAAAGAAGGGAACGAGCGCAGAGAACACAGAGAACACAGAGAACGCAGAGGAAGAATGAAGGGGATTCCCTTTCAGATTGTTTTCTCTGTGCTCTCTGCGTCCTCTGCGCTCAGTTCTCTCTCTGTCCCGCCGCGCTGCGGACGATCCAGATGAGGAGCCATTCGGGGTGCAGGAGCGGGTCGGTGTAGCCGATGTGGATGGCGAGGGTGGTGGCGACGCGCCAGGCGAGGGCGGCACGTTCCGGTGGGGGGAAGGTCGGCGCGCGCCGCAAGAACTCGCGCGCCGCCGCCAGTTCGTCCGCCGTCAGCAGGTGTATCGGCGCTTCCTGACCCGGCGCGAGCGGTCCCCAGGTGGCCGGTTCCGCGCCGTAAGCGATCTCGCGAAGTGTTGGGGTGCTGTCCCCCTCGCGCACGACGATCGTGCCGCCGACGATATCGCCCAGTCGCCGCGCCCGCCCATCCACGACCATGCTGACGAGGCCGACGAGGTAGCCGACGGGAAGGAAATCTACGAGCCGCACGACCGTCCGCGCTAATACAGCGGCGGTGTCCACCGGCGTGCCATCGTCCCGCAGCACCCGCAACTTCAGCACGCGCTTGCCGACCGTCCGACCGTCCCACAGGAGTTCCAGCCCGGCGTAGTAGGCGAAGACGAATCCGAAGAGAAAGAGCAGTGTAAATGCGCCGAGCACCGATCCGGCGGCGAGGCCATGCGGTTGGAGGGCGATCAGGCTGGCAAGAATTGCAATCACGAACAGCGCGACGAAGATGATGCCGAGCATGACCGCCGCATCGAGCAGCGCGGCGAGCAATCGCGTGCCGACCCCCGCGAGTTGCAGCGTGATCGTCACCTGCTCCGGCGTCGTGATTCGCACCGTGTCCGGCGTGTCGGCGGTCGTGATCGGGGGCGGGAGAAGCCCTAACCCCCCGACCCCCTTCCCCATGGGGGAAGGGGGAGCAAAGCGGAAATCAGGTGTCATCGTCATGCTCGGCGAGGAAGCGGCGGTCGGCATCGGTAAGCGGGTTGTGGGTGAGGAGATCGGGGCGGCGGGCGTGGGTGCGAAGGAGCGCTTGCTCGCGCCGCCAGCGGGTGATGCGCGCGTGGTTGCCGCTCGTCAGTACGTCTGGGACGCCGAGGCCGCGAAATTCGGGCGGGCGGGTGTAGTGCGGGTATTCGAGGAGACCGTCTGCGAACGATTCCTCGGCGAGCGATTCTGCCTCGATCACGCCGGGCAAAAGGCGCGCGACGGCATCGGTAATCACCATCGCGGGTAGTTCCCCGCCTGTCAGCACGTAGTCGCCGATGCTGACTTCATCGGTCACGGCGAGGGCAATTGCCCGCTCGTCCACGCCTTCGTAATGGGCGCAGAGCAGCACAAGCCGCTCTTGTTCCGCCAGTTCGTGCGCCATCGCCTGCGTGAATGGTCGCCCGGCAGCCGACATCAGCAGTACCGGCATGCGTGGCGCGCGCCCGGCATCGTCGCCCACCACCGCCTCGATTGCCGTGACAACGGGCGGCGCTTTCATCACCATGCCCGCGCCGCCGCCGTAGGGGTAGTCGTCTATCGTGCGATGGCGGTCGGTCGTCCAGTCACGCAGATCGTGGATGCGCAGATCGAGGATGCCCCGCGCTACCGCTCGACCAATGATGCTCGCGCCGAGCGGCCCCGCCCCCGCGAACATGCCGGGGAAAATGGTGAGGATGTCAATCCGCACGCCGGATGTACCGTTACGCCGTTACAACGGACGATGCCAACGACGTGCGGACGCGCTCGATTGCCTCGTCCTGCGTCGGCATCCCTTCCTCAAAGGTCGAGTAGATGCTGCGGTTGTCGAGGGTGATCTCATACGCGCCGCCGGTGGAGGGGATGATGAGCACGCCGCTCAGTTGCCCCTCGAAGGTGCGCAGCAGGCCCTCCGCGAGTTTCGTCGCGAAGCCGAGGTAGCCGCATTCGTGACAGTACTCAATACCAATGGTGGGAAGACGGTTCGCCATGCTGATGCTCCCTTGTTGCCCTAACATCCAGCCCCTTCTCTATCCTGCCCCGAGGGCACCCGGAAGGGGAGCAATACGTCTACACAGTGAAACGCGGGCGCATTCCCGCGTCAAGTGCATCGCAGCAATGAGCATTGAGTCCTCAGTCCTCAGTCCTCAGTCCTTCGTATGCGGCGGCGACGTTGCGCATTAGGTCGCGGCCAATCGTCTCCATCTGCTTACCGACAGCGAGCGAGGTCGTTCGTTCGAGGAGCATCCGAGGCATCCGGCGCAGCATCGGCGGGATCGTGTCCACGACGACGAGCGTGGCGTTGCCGTCAATCGCCGTTTCCGCACTGCGTTCGGTCAGCGCGAGCGTGGCGTTGAAGTCGCCGAGCGCGCCGGTCGGTTCCAGCGGGGGAATGTCCGTCGGGACGGAGCGGAGGGTCACGACGTCCGCACCGTCGCCCGAAACGCGGAGTTCGAGTTCGAGGGTGAACTGCAGCCCCATCGCACCGACCGGCGCGAAGACGAGCCGATACGCGCCGCCCGCGTGCGCGACGATGCGTGCCACGCCCGGCACGAGCGGCAGCAGCGTGTCCGCGTCTGCGAGGAAGTCGTAGACGGAACGCCGCGACCCGGCGAGGGTCAACCGCTCGGCGAAGGTCCCGCGCAGTGTGAATTGATCGTCCCGAGCGGCGAGTGGCATGCGGCGTCCTTTTCTGTCGTCAGCGGCGCGAGGATGCGCCGCGCGTTGTCTCCTCATCCGGAGGCAGTATATCCGGGTCGGAGACATCCGGCGCGTTCGAGCCGGGATGTGGGTCGTCCGGCAATGCGGCGCGGCGGAGCGGCGCGTCCTCGGCGTCGTTCAGATCGTCGTCCTCATTCTCGAAGTACGATTCGTCCACAATGCGATCCACGCCTGAATCAATCGAACCCTCGGCGGCGAGCATGTCCTCGTCGTCGCCACCAGTGGCGTTGTTGCTTGGCGCATTGAATGGTTCTTCCCACTCCGCTTCCTGCGTGCTGTCCTGTGTCGGGTTAGTGGACCAATTGACCGGCTCCGGGGTCGCGTCCTCGGTCGGCATCAGGTATTCGGTCTGCGTCCGCGTCGCTTCGAGCGCGTCGTCCGCCGATTCGCCGGTGGCGGGATCGGTTTCATTCGGCAAGGTGCGATCATTGGTATAGGCATCGCCAGGGATCGTGCCGCGTTCTTCATTCATCAGAAGTCTTCCTTCCACCAAGGCGGCCCCCACCTCATTCGGTAGGGGCCTGCCTGCATCGTTGTCGCTACCGGGCGCGGCGTTATTGCATGGAACGTTTTTCGCTGGAGCCGAAGTGACCCGCCTTCGCGTGTTCGGCGACTTCGTGCATGAAGCGCTCGGCGAGTTGCCGCTTGATTTGCAAGGCATCCTGCCAGAATTTGGCGTCATCACCCTGCGCATCCTGAATATACTCCTGAAACGCCTCGATTCCCTTGAGTTCGGTAGCGAGGGCCTGGACGAGATTGTAGTCGTGATTGGAGAGAGGATACTGGCCCTGGCCCTTGGTCTGTTGGGACGCTGTTCCGCTGCTGGGCTGCTGCATGTGTTTATCCTTTCATTACGAGATGGCCCCTGATGCCAACGATTCGGGGCTGTTTCTCCGTGAACCGGGTGGCGCGAAGAGGCAGTGGCAAATGCCGTGCCGCGACTAGGAACCTTCGCCTGGCAGGAGAATGTAACCGCCGCCACGCGTCGGTGCGTCCGTCCGTGTGGGAGATTCGCCATCGCTCGGGTTGGAGACTTTCTCGGGTATGGGATCGGGCACGGCCGCGGTTGTGCCGAGGTTTTCGCTCGCTTCCTCACCGTAGCCGAGGGGCGCGGGTGGCGATGCCTGCCCTTCGGCGGCATGTTGACCGGGCCGCGCGCTGTTGTCGGGGCGCGCTCCCCCCTTGGTCGTCGGGCCGGGTACGTCGCCGTGTTCGTGTGGCATGGATGGAAACCTCCTCGTGTCGCCGCTCATCTGCAAGTGGCGTTGCAGGGGAAGCGCAACATGTGTGCCAGAGGGAAATTCGGGGGTCGGGGTTCGAGAGAGTGGTTTTCCTCCGAAGCCTGACCTCCGAACGCCGTTGACGGGTGGAGAAGGGAGCGCAAGAATGCCTATCCGACGGTACGCCATCGCCAAATATCGCGCGATCTCGATGTGAATACTAAGGAGTGCAAACCATGACCGCTTCCGGCAGTGCCCCCTTCGTGTATGTCGGCACGTATACTGAAGCTTCGGAAAACGGCAAGGCGGAAGGTATCTACGTGTATCGGATGGACCCGTCGTCCGGCGCGCTCGCGCATGTGCGGACGGTTGCCGCCAGGCCCAATCCCTCATTTCTCGCCATCGCCCCGTCGCGACGCTTTCTCTATGCCTGCAACGAGACGGGGACGAGCGATGGACAACCGAGCGGTGGGGTGAGCGCCTTCGCCCTTGATACCAATGCGGGGAATCTAACGTCGCTCAACACGCAGCCGACGTACGGGACGTATCCCGCCCATCTGACGGTGGACCCGAGCGGCGCGTATGTCCTCGCAGTGAACTATGGAAGCGGCGACCTCGCGGTCTATCCTGTCGGGCCGGGAGGCGACCTCGGTACGATGAGCGATTTTTTGCGGAACACGGGATCGGGGCCGCACGCGCGGCAGGTGGGGCCGCACGCGCACATGATCGCCTTCGACCTTTCCGGGCGGTACACGCTGCTCGTTGATCTCGGCATAGACCAAACGCTCGTCTACCGCCTCGACACCGCGGCGGGGAAGTTGCACGCGCACACCATCGCCGCCGAGGGTGGCGGGACGGAGCAATCGTGCGGGCGGTCTGCACCGGGGGCCGGGCCGCGTCACATCGCTTTTCACCCGACGAACCGCTACGCGTACGTCATCAACGAACTCGGCTCGACGGTTGACGCCTTCGCCTGGGACGCGACGCGCGGTACGCTCGACCATCTCCAGACGATTTCCACGCTGCCCGCCGACTTTTCCGGCACGAGCAGTTGCGCCGAAATCATCAGCCATCCCTCAGGGCGGTTCCTGTACGGTTCCAACCGGGGGCACGATAGCATTGCGCTCTTCGCGATTGACGCGGCGAGCGGGCGACTGACCGCCCGCAGCCATACGCCGACACAGGGCAAAGACCCGCGCAGTTTCGCCCTCGACCCGACGGGCGCGTTCCTGTTCGCCGCAAATCAGAATTCCGACAGCGTTGTCACCTTCCGGGTTGACCAGACCACCGGCGCCCTGACGGCGACCGGCGACATCGCCGCGATTCCGACGCCGGTGTGCCTTCTGTTCGGCTGATACGATCCCGCATGGTGGCGTCATTTGCTAAGGCATCGTGGATTGGTGCAGATATGGCCGGATGTCGAGCTGTAACGGACTTAAGGACGATGCCGGTCAATCGGTTCCTGGCGTTATCACTGCTTGCCAGAACACATTGGCGCCCTCAATCTCACTTGCTCCCCTCGGTGCGTCCGGTCCCGCACCCCACCCGACCCCGGCCCCGACCATTGCGGTGCCCGTCGCCCACAATTCACCGACGGGGGCGAGGGTGCGCTGCGCCAACTCCTCGTACTGCGCGACCTTGCGCCCGCGATCGGTCTCCGCGAGACACACCCGAAACAGGGCAAGGTATGCGGGGTCATGCGCGGTCCAGTACTGGATCGCCTCCTTTTCGCCCCGCCACGGCAACCCCCGTACGGTGAAATACGCGGTCATTACCTCTGCCAGACCCTGCAGGAGACGGAAGTCCACCACTTCCCGGTACACGGGGTCATCCGATGCGAGGTAGCGTTTCGCCTGCGCGACGTTGTAGCCAAGCGCCCCCCATGCCCAATAGGCCCCCTCAGGAGCCGAAACTGCCAGTGGCGGCGCAGCGCGTGCGATGGCCTGCGCGTTCGCCAACCGCCCGGCGCGGTCATGGACGATACGTCCATCGCGCAGCCAGTTGATTACTGACCCCTCCGGGCTTCCTTCACGCCATGTGGTCGGCTCCGCGATGATGCGCGCGAGGGCGGTGATCGGGGTGCAATAGATTTCGGTGAAATGCCCTTCCACCCACGTCACGACCATTCGCGGCGCCGCAGGGTCATCGGCAAGGATCAGCAGCAGGTCGTAGTCGCTCGCTGTAGTCAGTTTGCCGGACCCCGTTGACCCCATAAACAGAATGCCGTCAACGACCGCGTGGGTTGCGAGCCGCGCGACGAAGGCGTCGAGCGTGATGGTCTCGGTCATCGCGGGAATCGTCGTGAAAGCCATCGCACGATCTCCTTTGTTGTATCGCTCTGCAATGACCACCGCAATCGGTAGCGACCGTCAGGGAAACATTGTACAGTAGCGGCTGGCACGGAACCGACCTTGCGATGGCACCTGCGCGTATGCGTTGTGCCGGTCGCGCTACAACAAAGGGATGGATCAGTGACGACGAATACCCCGGTTGCCCCACCGTCCGCTCCGACACGCGATCTCCTGCAACGCCGCTTCAGCGCGCGGGTAAGCAAACTCGGCGTGACCGTTGAACGCGCCACCTCGCTGGACGCGGTCGCCGCGCTTGCCGCCGATCTCGCGGCAGCCGTCGTGCCCGATCTGCGGCGCGTCGTGCTCGCCCCCGCACTCGAACAGGCATATCCGATGCTGCGGCAGCATCTGGACGCGCGTGGCGTCGCGATCACAGCGATTGATGTCGGCGATCCGGCAGCGACCTTCGGCCCGCTGGCGATTGGCCTGTCCGCCGCGTCGCTCGGGGTGGCGGAAACGGGGTCGTACGCGATTGCCGATTCGATCGCCGATCGTCTCGTGCGGATGCTCGCGTACCGGCACATCGTCGTACTCGATGTCGCGCACCTTGTGCTCGGTCTCGATGAGGCGGGGGTATGGCTGCGCGACCGTTTCACGGGTGCGGACGGTGGTGCGGCGGGGCGGTATGCCTCCTTTATTACCGGCCCGAGCCGGACGGCGGACATCGAGATGAGCCTGAGCGTCGGCGCGCACGGCCCGGCGGAACTGCGGATCGTCCTGCTCGATACGAGCGCGACTGCCGACGGCGGAAACGGGGAAAGCAATCATGCAGGCGCATACTGAGGAGCAGGGTGGGCAGCGACATCGCGGTTGGCTGGCGCTCGGTGCAGGAATCGCCGCGACGCTCGGTGTCGCGCGCGTCCGGCAGGCGCTGACGCCGCCGGATGAACGCCGCAAACCGCGCGGTGCGGTCGCCGATCACCATGCACCCGCGCCGTTCGCAGAGCGGTATCGTGAGGCGCTGGCGAATGACCGGATGCGCGCCGGACTGCTCCGCTTCCAGCGCACCTGGCGTAACGGGCGCGACACGAGTTTCGCCGACTACGCCGACAGCGAGGGGATGGGCGAGACGTACGGCGAAGGCCCCGCGCCGACCGGGGCATTCGAGAGCACCGGCGGGGAAGAAGCAGATGCCGGTATCGAACTGGAGCAATCCGGCCACACCTTCGAGGAAATGCGCGATCGGCTCGCGGCGGTCAAGGACGCGGTGATCGCCGACACGGAGACGTATTTCGCCCAGTTCAAGGCGATGGCCGAGCGGAACGGCGCGACCGTCTACGAGAGCGCGAGTGCCGAGGACGCCAATCGGTACATCGCCGACCTCTGCGCGCGCAAGGGGATCACCCGGCTGACGAAGTCGAAATCCATGGTGACGGAGGAGATCGGCCTGGGGCCGTATCTGGAAGCGCGCGGCATC
>JBBSFO010000120.1:0-10319 GCA_038238655.1 Thermomicrobiales bacterium
ACGACATCGACCAGTCGTCGTTTCAAGCAGCGTAGTGCTGACCGCGCCGTCTTTCCTTCCGCCCGCTTCTTCGCGTAGTACGCCTGCGCCAGCGGCTCACAGCGCAACTGGCTCAAGGCAATCATGTGGAATGCCCGGTTCAGTTGCCGATTCCCGCCCCGATTCAGCCGATGGCCCTGCCGCCCTCCCGATGACACCGCGACCGGCGCAATTCCCACGAGCGCGGCGAGCGCGGCAGCGGAGCGGATGCGTGGCGTGCAGCCGAGTTCGCCGATCAGCCGTGCCGCGACGATCATGCCGATCCCGCACAGTTGCAGCAGTGGCGTTTCCAGTGTCGCCACCCGCTGCCGGAGAGCGGTTTCGATGCTTTCGATTTCCTCCCACAAGCGTAGGAGTTGATCGGTCAGTTGCCGCACGATGAGTAGGCGGGTTTCCAGGACGCCATCAGCATCTGGCACCTCGAGATCCCGGCAGTAGCGGACACCCGTCCGGCTCGTCAACGCGCCGCTCTGCTCGGCGTAACACGGATCGATCTGCAGCATCTGCGCGTGTAACTGGTTGACCAAGCGAGTGCGCTCCGCTACGAGATTGTCGCGATGATCGCTCAACAAGCGCAGTTCGGTGCTCGCATCGTCGGCCTGCACGAGCGGCAACTGCTCGCCCTCGGCGCGCAATAACCGTGCGATCGCCAGCGCGTCGGCGGTGTCGGTCTTGTCCTGGCTGCGGCCACGGCGGCGATACTGGGCGGTGCGCTGCGGACTGACTTCGCGCACATCGGTCTCGTCATGTGCGAGCAAGAACTGGGCGAAGCCCTTGCCCAAGGAGCCACTGTTCTCGATCCCCCAACAGCACACGTCGCTACGTTCGCGGGCCCAGCGCAACGCGCTCGTCCATCCTTGCGGCGTATTGGCCACGGTGCGCGTGCTGTCGGTGCGCCCCTGATCGTCAATCCCAACGAGCGTATGGGTCTTCTTACGGGTGTCGACGCCGATATACATCCTGTGCCTCCCCTCGTGCTGAATGGTAAGCGGCACGAGGCAGCGACATGTCTGTATGGAGGAATCCCCACGCTCCCGTCCAGTCTGCTGCCGGGTGCCTAAAGCGAAAGGGGGCGACGGCTCAGAGGCAAGCGTCACAGCGCAACGGAGTGTCGAGTCAGCCCCCTCCCAAACTCACCCTAACATACAGACGGAGTGTGCGTCGTCCAGGTGCGAAATGAATGTGTCAAAGTTGAAGGAGAACACAGCGATGCAGGGCCGGGAGGTCTCCCAACCGACCACTGAAGTAGCATGGCGACGTACCGAGGGCGTGGAACCAGACGATGGATGACCCTCTCTTCCCCTCTACTCGTGTCGCGAGGAGCGGAGGTATTATGGTTTCGCGATCTCCCGATCGCTGCGAACCGGCAGCCCGAGTTTTCCGCGCTCTCGCCGCAGGAGGACCGCGTTCGTCGCCACCGTGATGCTGCTCGCGGACATCGCGAGCGCGGCGAAGGCGGGGTGCAACGCGATACCGAAGGGCTTGTAAAATACACCGGCGGCAATCGGGATCGCGATGATGTTATAGATTGCCGCCCAGAAGAGGTTCTGTTTCATCTTGCGCACCGTCGCTCGCCCCAGTTTGATCGCCGCGACGACATCGGCGGGGTCAGAGCGTGTGAGCACAATATCGGCGGTTTCAATCGCGACATCGGTCCCTGCGCCGATCGCGATGCCCAAATCCGCTTGTGCGAGCGCCGGTGCATCATTGACCCCATCGCCGACCATTGCCACGATGCGCCCTCCTTGTTGCAGGGTACCCACAGTGCTCGCCTTGTCTTCAGGACGCACCTCCGCCCGCACGTCGTCCATCCCGATCTCACGGGCGATCGCTTCGGCGGTGCGTTTGTTGTCCCCCGTCATCATCGTCGTCTGCACGCCGAGGTCGTGCAGCGCCTTGACCGTCTCTGCTGCATCCGGTCGGACCGTGTCCGCGACCGCGATCATGCCTGCCGCCCGATCGTCAATCCCGATGAAGAGCGGCGTCTTCCCATCCGCAGCGAGCGTTTGTGCGCGTTGTATCTCGCTTTCGAGCGAGAGTCCGTATTGTGCGAGGAGCCGTGCGTTGCCGACAACGACGCGCTGGCCGGCAATCGTCGCAACGACCCCCTGTCCGGTGACGGAGGAGAAGGCGGACGGTTCCTCCAATTTGAGATGCCGCGCCTGTGCCGCCTCAACGATCGGTGCTCCCAGTGGATGCTCAGAGCGCGCCTCCGCACTCGCCGTCAGGCGCAGCAACTCGTCTTCCGTCGTGCCGTCACTTGGCAATATATCGGTCACGACAGGTTTACCCTTGGTGAGCGTGCCCGTCTTATCGAAGACGACGGTATTCAACCGGGCTGATTGCTCGATCGCGGACGCCTGCTTGAAGAGGATACCGTGCTCTGCTCCGAGGCCGGTCGCGACTGCAATTGCCGTGGGGGTCGCGAGGCCGAGTGCATCCGGGCAGGCAATAACAATGGCGGCGACCGCAAAGGTGAGCGCGGTGCGGGCGGACTCACCGCCGACGAAAAACCAGAGAATGAAGGTGGTGACGCCAGCGCCTACTGCGAGGAGGACGAGCCATTGCGCCGCGTTGTCCGCGATCCGCTGCGCCGGTGCCTTCGACGTCTGCGCGGTGCGCACGAGCGCAACGATCTGGGCGAGCGCGGTATCGCTCCCGACCTTCGTCGCGCGGAACGTCACCGAACCGGTGCGATTGATTGCACCGCCGACGACCCGATCCCCTACGCTCTTTGCGACAGGCAACGACTCACCGGTGATCAAGGATTCATCGACCGTCGTCTCACCCTCGATCACTTGACCATCAACGGGCACCTTCGCGCCGGGGCGAAGGAGGATGCGGTCACCGACCTGCACCTCGGCGGTGGGAACCTCAACGGGCTGCCCATTCCGTAGCACCACTGCCATCGGCGGTGCGAGGTCGAGCAGCGCCCGCAGCGCTTCACTACTCCCTTGGCGGGAACGCATCTCCATCCAATGGCCAAACAGGACGAAGGTGACAAGCATCGCGCCCGCATCAAAATAGGTGTCGCCGCCGCCAGTGAGCATCACGCCAACGGAGAAGAGGTAGCTCACGAGCACGCCCAAGGAGACGAGCACATTCATGTTGAGTGTGCGCGCCCGCAGCGCGTCCCACGCCCCACTATGGAATACCCAGCCTCCCCACAGGACAACCGGCGAGGAGAGCAGGAAGAGCCAAATATCGAGCCGGAAGGGGTGAGGCAGAGCGAGGTGCAAGACGTTCTTGCCGATGTCGGAGTACGCGACCGTCGGGATCGTGAGAATGAGCGAGAGGAAGAAGCGATTGCGCATGTCCATCGCCATCGCGCGCGCCATCGCCGGGTCGCTCATGTCATGATGGCTCGGAGACTTGCCCCAGTGCTGCTGGTTCACCGGCACGCGGTCGGTTTGATGGCCGTCGTGACCGGTGTGCCCCAGCGCGGGATGATTAGTGTGCTGCTCCGCGACGTGGTGGACGGCCTCGGTGTCCGGCATCGTTGCCACCACTGTGGAGTCATCGGGATGCCGTGGTTCAGCTTCGGGAGGGTGATCGTGGTGTTGCCTATCCGTCTCCCTGATGTCATGTATCATTGATAATTGTCTTTCTCTGTGCCGGCAGCGTGACTCCTGCTAGCGCTCGTCGATGACGGCGAACTTTTCCATGGTGGCGTCAAACTCGTTGCGGCAGCCACGGGAGCAGAAGTAGTAGGCCTCGCCGTTGTACGCTTTCACCACCGCCGTGTCCCGCTCCACGGCCATTCCGCATACCGGGTCCTCCGCTATCGCCGCCAGTTCCTTGAACTGCCCGTCCTCCAGCCAGAGGGTGCGGTCCGCGATATCCCGGATGCACCACTCAGCGGTGCAACGCAGCGCAAACGTCGAACATCGCGTGCGCCATGCCGCCGACACCGATGGTCGCTCCCCCTCATCACTACGCGTGCCGCGCACGGCCCCGCACCGCCAGCACCCATATGAGGGCGAGAATCACCGCGCCAATCAACGAGCGCAACAGGGGGACGCCATTGATCGTGTAGTCCGGCGAGATGCTGAAGTGCAACACATGCCCGGCGATCCAGGCACCGAGCAACCCGAGGATCACCGCCCCGACGAATCCCAGCGGGGCGCGCGTGCCGACAATCGCTTCCGCGACCAGGCCCACCACCAGTCCGACCAACAGGAGGATGAGCAGCTGGTCGAGTGGCGGCAGCGAGAGCGTGATCGTCGTATCCGCGATCCCTACCATGGTCTATCACTCCTTACCCCCGAGTAGGCACGCCCCTCGGTAGCGCGTACGTAATCACGCTTCGGCTCAATGCCGACCGTTATCCGCTCCCGCGACGGTGCGCGCTTTCCCGCTCTTATGGACATTGGACCCGGCAGCTTCGGTCGCCGCTCGCTCGTCGCCCGCGTTCTTGCCGGTCGGTGCCTGGTCCTCGTCCTGGATGTGGATGTTCGCGCCCCGCCGCACGGCGCGCTTCCTCGCCCCCTCGGCGGCTGGCATCCCGGAGGCCTGACCCTTCCCGCGCGAAGACGTTCCTCCCGATTCGTCGCTATGCCGATTGCCCGGTTTCTCGGTCGATGGTGCCACGGTGCTTCTCCCTTCCGGAGGATCGGTCGTCCCGGCTGCCCTTCGAATGGCCAACCGGAGGACGATGAAGATGACCATGACGATCGCCGCGATCAGCGCGGCGGTGCCGCCGAAGAGGAAGGGGACCGCCCCCATCGTCCTGGCCTCGGTGGCGACGACCGTGCTCATCGGCATATCGTCGCCGGTGCGGGTCGGGGGTGTCGCCTGGCTGTCGTTCGCCCCCTTCGATCGTTCCTCCTCACCGTGACGGTCGCGCGAGGAGGTCGCGGCGGTGCCGGTAGTCGTTCTCGTCAATGTCGCCATTGGCAAAGCGCCGTTCCAACACCGCAAGCGCGTCGGGACGTGATCTCTCACGATCATCATTACGCTTGCTTGTCGAGGAGACGATCGCCCAGGCGACCAAGGCGATAATGGCGATCACCGCGATTGTGCCGAAGATCGTCCACCCCGCATTCATCCCGCCGTAGTTCATCATTCCAACACTCCTTATTCCTGATCTCGTCCGCATCCACCCATGCTGAGTGATGGCGTCGTGTGCCCGGTCATCCGTCACCCAATCGGCGAATGACATGCATCCCTGGTCCGTGTGCCATCGGCATCGGCATGGGAGCCATGACCGGCATCGGAGCCATCGCCGCCTCGCCGGTCACCATCAGGCTCGTGAAGACGGTCTGCTCGTTCCCGACCTGTACCCTGATCGTGTAGGTGCCATCCGGCAGGGAGACGCTGTTGCCAAAGTGCCAGTCGCTGACCCCTGCCATCACACCGTACATCGCCATCACCGCATCAAGCGGCCGTGACATTCCCGTCGAATCGGTGATCGTGATCATCGGCATCTGATCCTTGACCACTGCTCCGGTCGCAGTATTCGTGATATGCACCTCGAGATGATGATTCACCGGTTGGCCGTGGTCCGTCATCATCATCGTCGGCATCGGCATGCCGGGCATCGGGGCCATCACCTCGCCGCTCGTTGCCCCCTGTACCTGATCGGGCATCAGCATGGTCTCGACCGGGCCAATCCCCAGGACGATGGTGTAACTCGCGGTGGTCTGGGTTACCGCGATGGGGCTGGCCCCGACTGCGGTCACCATCACGAGACTACCGATGATTGCAATCAGAGAAAAGAACCGACGCATGTGAAACCCTCCCGCGATGCCGTCTGGGTCAGTGTGCGGTTCCTGCCCCGTTCGGTCACACAATGTACCGTCAATATGGTCGCACGATCGCGACGCTACAGAGTACCGACCAATACCTGTCGCCGATGCTCATACTCGGCCTCATCCAGTTCGCCCGCTGCATACCGCCGCCGAAGGACGCTGAGCGCGTCCGGCTCGTGCGGCGTGGTCGGACGATCATCACGCCGCTTGCCATCCGTCACGAGGCGGGCGATGATCCAGATCAATCCCGCCAGGAACACCAGCGAGACCACCATGCTGACAACCATCCAGCCCCAGTTTCCGCCATAGCCACCACCGTCGTACATCATCGGTAGAACTCCCTTCTTGTGCCAACCAGATCGTTCAAGCACTCACCTGTTTCATCTGAATGAACGCGCCATGCCAGGTGTGGTACCAGACGGTCCCGCTGTAGCCATTCACCGAGAGCATCCCGGTCACCTTGCCACCCTGCAGGACGTGCAACGTGTAATAGCCGTAGAAGGTGTCCGGTGATTCTGTCGTCGCGCCCGGTTGGTTTTGCGCCAGCCAGTCCGTGGCGAGTTTCGTCGCTTGATCCGCCGAGACGACCATTGGCTGCGTCGCGCCGTTCTGCCAGCGCATCATGCCGTACTTCGTGTTCCACATCATGTTGGGCCCGTACTCGGGGAAGGTCGCGCCCGTCTGCTTGTCGACGAGCACCTCGAAGGCATCAATCCCGGTACCCTTCTCCTTGACGATCGCGTAGAAGTTGAGTTGGAACTCCATCACCTCATCGATGGCGAGATCGGCGTTGCCGTACCGATCGACATACGCCTGGACCGCCTGCTGCGCCTGATCGAGGCTCGTCACTGGCTGCCCGGTGCCAGCGCTCGCGACGCTGCCCATCGGGCCGTAGCCGGGCATCATCCCAGACCCGGATGCGATGTCGTTGCCATCCATCATGCCGGGGTAGCCGCGCACCGCTGGCCCGTACCCGGCCATCATGCCCCCATACCCGCCAGGTCCGCTACCGTTCATCATGCCGCCAGTTTGCGGTGTGCCCGCGCTCCCGCCGCCCATCATGCCCGGATAGGCCTGTGCGAGCGCTGCGCCAGTACCGATCAGCAGGACGATCACGATCAGGGTGATCGCGACGATTCCCTGCCGTCCAAATCGCTTCATACCAGACCTCCTTGGTCATAAGTATCGCGTAAGAGATTCTGATGCCTTTTGATAAGCATCACACTCTCTGCTACGCTACCGCGTTCAACTCACCATGGGCCATCACTGCAACACGCCGTTCCGACGTCGCACTCGTACCCGTCTCTGCTCAGAGTAGGCTGCGTTGCACGTCAGAGACGCAACAACCGGGGAGGATGTGTGCCAAAACCGTGACAACATCCAGCATCATTGACCGCATGGCCGTTTGTCCTGTGCGGGATACCTCCCCGATGCGCGCCCGCTTTCCCGCTTTGGCGATGCATCATGGAGATGCTTCGGGAAGGTGGTCAGCCTCCATTGCCGTGACGAGCAGGACGGGGCAGGGCATGGTATCGAGCACGGCACCGAGGAGTGGGGTTTGACCCAGGTCCCCCGGTTCTCGACGCAACATGACGATCGCATCGTGCTCGTGCACGGCGGCGAAGTCGTTGATTTCACTACTGATCTCCCCACGCGCCACGAACACGCGCAGCGGCACCGTTGATGGCCATTCGGTGTTGGCGATGTGCACGCGCTCGATCACCTCGCTCGCCCAATGTGGCCACTCGTGCTGGGGTTGATCGATGTAGCGGGGCGCGGCGATGCCGCCGATGTCCGCCGGTCGGTCCTGGTCGCTATTCGCGACGTAGAGCAGATCAACGGATGCATCGAGCCGGGCGGCCAGTTCGCCAACCGGGTGGAGTGCCGCCATCGTGGCCGGCGCTCCGCCCAAAGGCAGTAACAACCGCCGCAGCCCTGCGGTGCGATGCATCGGCACGGCGCTCGCTTCCGGGCGGACGAGCAGGATCGGCTGCGTGGTTGTGGCGATCACCGCCTCCGCTACCCGCCCGAGGTGCCGTCCTTGCTCAACGGTCCGCCCATGCGTCGTCAGGACGACGAGCGCGACCGTCGCCTCGGTCGTCGCTTGCAGGATCATTGTCGCGGGATCGCCGACCTGTATGCGTATCTCGCTGTCCGTCGCCCCCGCCTGTTTGAGATGGAGATGCTGGCGCCCGTTCGCCTCCGACACGGGAGCCTCGGTGACATGGAGGATCGCCGTCTCCGCCCCGAGTTGCGCCGCGATGGTCCGCGCGATAGGCAGCGCCGTGGTCGCCGCCGGTGAGCCGTCCAGTGCCACGAGTACCACGGGGTGGGTCGTCATTGGGATTCCTCCTGCCATTGCTGATCCTCGCTCTCCCGCCGACACGTCCAAGACTGTCCGCGTGCGAGCCGGTGGATCTGGGTACCGAGATAGACGGTGAGTGATGTCCCCCGTACTAAGGTCATCTTCGCGGTGCGCATTGCGGCGGTGCGCTGGATCTCGATGCGGACGTGTCGCCCGCGCCATTGGACCGGGAAGCGCAGGGCGTCCCACCGATCCGGCAGGTGCGGATCGAACCGGAGGCCGTCGGGTTCCGACTGGAGACCGGCGAAGCCAAATACCGCTGCCTGCCAAAGCCCGCCGAGCGTGCCGATATGCACGCCGCCCCCCGCGTTGCCCATGGTGTCGTCCAAGTCAATTGCCGCCGCCTGCGCGAAGAACCGCTCGGCCAACGGCAGATCGCCGAGCCGAGCCGCGACCAGAGCATGGATCGCCGGGCTGAGCGAGCTCCCGTGACCGGTGCGGGGCTCGTAGTAGCGGAAGTTCGCTTCCCGCACCGCCGGAGGGAAGCGATCCCAGAGCAACGCGAGGAGCATGACGACGTCCGCCTGCTTGACGATCTGGGAGCGCCGGGTGCGCTCCGTGCCGAGGACCACATCCGGCGCGGCCGTCCAGGGAAGGAAGGCGCGCAGATCGACCGATTCGAGGGCGAAGAAGCCTGTGAACTGCTCGATGAGGCCGCTCGCGGCGTCCGCCCCCGTCTCGAGTCGGTCGGCCACATCGCGCCAGCGTGCCAGTTCGTCCGGGGCAAGGGCGAGCTGATTCTGTAGGGCCGTCCACCGTTCCGGCCAGCGGTCCCGCAGCAGCGCCGCCACCTCCAGCCCGCGTTCGAGGTTCCAGATGGCCATCCCGTTGGTGAACGCATTGTCGTCCACGCCCTCGTGGTATTCGTCCGGGCCGATCACGCCGCGAATGTGATAGCGGCCGTCGTCCTCCAGGTCGCTGCGGCTCGACCAGAAACGCGCCGTCTCCAGCACGATCTCCGCGCCGGCGTCGCGCAGGAAGGCGGTGTCATCGGTCGCCTGCCAGTACTGCCAGACGGCGTAGGCGATGTCGGCGCTGATGTGCTGCTCGTCCGTGCCGCAGCGGACCGGGACCACCTGTCCGTCCGGGCCGATCACGAAAGGCGGCGTTGCCTCGTCGCCGGTGTGCGCAGATTCCCAGGCGTAGAGCGCGCCCCGATAGCCGAGCCGCGTCGCCTTCGCGCGGGCGGCGGGCAGGGTATGGTGGCGGTACATGAGGAGGGCGCGCGCCGCGTCCGGCCAGGTGAAGATGTAGAAGGGGAGCAGGAAGATCTCCGTGTCCCAGAAGACATGACCGAGGTAGGAATCGCCGGTCAGCGCCCGCGCGCCGATCGAGACGCGCGGGTCGTCGGGGTTGGCGGCGCTGACGAGATGATAGATAGCAAAGCGGAGCGCCGCTTGCGCCCCGTCATCGCCCGTGACCTCAATGTCGCTCTCCGTCCAGCGGTCGGCCCATGCGCGGGCGTGCGCCGCGAGCAATCGCGCCGGGCCGCGCCGACGCGCACGCCGAAGGGCCGCGCGCGCCGTATCCCCCGGATCGGTCGTGGCCGTGTCGGCGGTATCACGCACCATGGCGACGATGCGAGAGAAGACAACGGGCCGGTCCGGCATTGCCACCCAGCCCCAGCGGTGTCGGAAGGGTTCGCGACATGGATCGTCTGGGAGCGTTTCGCCACCGGTCTGCAGCGCCGCAACGCTGGCGGCTGCCAGCCGCCCCGTCCCATCGGCGGTGCGCCAGGTTGCCGGTTCTGGTTCCGCGCCCACGCTCGCCGCGCGTACCGCGAGTAGGCGGTCATCGGGCGGTTCCAGCGACGCCTCCAGCGCGAGCCACACGGGCTGCGCGACCTCGATGCGGACGGCCTGCACGGCGAGTCTGCGATCGGCGAGCGAGACGAAGCGCAGCGCGCGCAGCCGCATCCTGCGCCCGTCGGTATCTTCCTGGCGCCACTCCGTGATGAGGGTGCCGCGCGCGTAGTCGAGGGTGCGCGCATATCCCGCCTGCATTGAGTCGAGCGGCAGCGGCACACCGTCCATGGCCACTCGAAGTCGGAGCCAGTCAGGCCCTGAAACGAGGGCTGGGATCGCATGCTCGCCCGATGGCGTATCGAAGAGTCCGGCGAGGTACGTGCGCGGTTGCGACGCCGCAGTCGGCTGCTCGAGGGAGCC
>JBBSFO010000121.1:0-10221 GCA_038238655.1 Thermomicrobiales bacterium
CGGATTGCCACTGAGCGGGTAGAAATGATCCCAATTGAACAAGGTGTCCGCACCGCTTGCTTCGACACGCTGCCACGCGTCGCGCATCTGCTGATAGGTCGTATGCTGGGGTTGAATCTGCGCGCCGATCCGAATCTGCATAGATGCCGTCCTCTTTCACGATGGTAGCCGTCGTTCAGTGTCGCGTAAACGGATAACAGCACGTGGATACGATGCATTCCCACACCACGAGCACGCATTACCCGTCCAGGGTGACGTCTCACACTCCCCGTTGCCAAATCGAACGACGGATGCATTGCACGAAAAGCGATCACGCCGTATCTTGGGAATCAGCACCCCACGCATCGGCTTAATTTCTCCCTCGATGGACGCACACGGATCGAAGCCAAAAGGAGTTCGCACATGAGCGCCCTGCCTGCGTCGCCCACCGCGCCGCCCGCTGTCATCTCGCCAATCCGCCAGGAATGGCTGGATCGCTGGCACGAGGAGATCATCGAACCCGACCTACCAATTGTTGATCCCCATCATCATCTATGGGACCGCCCCGGATGGCGCTACCTCCTCGACGAGTTGCTGGCGGACCTGAACAGTGGTCACACCATCGTCGCGACCGTTTTCCTCCAGTGTCGCGCGATGCACCGCGCCGACGGCCCGGAAGCGCTTCGCCCGGTTGGCGAAACTGAGTTCGTCAACGGTGTCGCCGCGATGAGCGCGAGCGGCGGCTATGGGCCGACGCAGGTCTGTGCCGGGATTGTGGGCCACGCCGATCTACGGCTTGGCGACTCCGTACAAGCAGTACTGGAGGCGCACTTGCGCGCCGGTGGCGACCGCTTTCGCGGCATCCGTCATAGCAATTCCTGGGATGCTTCGGTGCCTCGCCCCACCAACGCGCCGCAACCGGGTTTGCTTGCTGATGCCGACTTCCGTGCCGGCTTCGCGCAATTGGCGCCGCTCGGCCTTTCCTTCGACGCGTGGATGTATCACCCCCAGATTCCCGAACTGACCGCACTCGCTCGCGCCTTCCCCGACACGGCAATCGTTCTGAATCATGTCGGTGGGCCGCTGGGAGTCGGCGACTATGCCGGGCGGCGCGATGCGATGTTTGCCGACTGGATCGCGAGTATCCGCGCGTTGGCGACCTGCCCGAACGTCTCTGTGAAGCTCGGCGGGCTGGGGATGCCACTGACTGGTCTCGCCTTCCACGAGGAACCGGAGCCGCCTTCGTCAGAGCAGCTCGCTGCGGCCTCGCGGCCCTATATGGAGACCTGCATCGAGGCATTCGGCGCCGCGCGCTGCATGTTCGAGAGCAACTTCCCTGTAGATAAAGAGTCATTCAGCTATGCAATCTATTGGAACGCTTGCAAGCGCCTGACGCATGGGGCGAGCGCGACGGAGAAGGCAGAACTGTTCCGCAACAGTGCGGCGCGGTTTTATCGGCTCGAATTGCGCGAAGGGGTGTAGCAACCAGAATCCTCGAAGCCGGGCCACTGGGGAGGGTGATAGCTGGCGTATTTGGCGCGGGGTGGCGCTACCGCCGATAGCGGGCGATTACTGCCTCATCCAATTCAATGCCGAGGCCGGGGGCGGTGGGCAGGCCGACCGAACCGTCGCGGATGTCGAGCGGCTCGCGCAGCACATCGGCCTCGTAATAGAGCGGCCCGAGAATGTCCGGTGGCCACGCTTCGCAGGTGAGATCGTGCGTCGCGGCGGCGAGGTGGGTCATCGCCGCGCTCGCGATGCCAAGTTCGAGATTGCTGCCAAGCGTGCAGCCGATACCGCCCGCCTGTGCGACCGCCCCGATCCGCCGCACCGCGTCCGGCCCCGCGCCCATGCCGACGTAGGCGCTTAGGGCGTCCGCCGCGCCCGCCCGGATCAGCGCCATCGCGTCCTCCGGCGTGGCGACGCTCTCGTCCGCGAGGAGCGGCGTGTGCGTGGCGGCGCGCACCTCGGCCAATCGGGTCGGATCGCCGGGCGGGACGGGCTGCTCGATGAACCAGAGGCCGTGCTCCTCCAAGCGTCGCACGGTGTCTATCGCCTGCCGCACCGTCCAGCCGCCGTTCGCGTCCGCGCCGAGCCGCACATCCGGCCCGATCACTTCCCGCACGGCGCGATAGCGGCGAATGTCGGCCTCTGGGTCGCCGCCCACTTTGACCTTCATCGCGCGGAAGCCGTGCGACAGCGCCCATGCGGCGATCCGTACGACGCGCTCCGGCTCCGTCCCGGAAAGTGAGAACTTGATCGGCACGCGCTCGCGCACCGGCCCGCCCCAGAGGCGAGAGAGCGGCAACCCGGCGACTTTGCCGAGGATGTCCCAACACGCGGTTTCGATACCCGCCTTCGTGAAGGGATTAGCCGCCAGCACGCGGTGCATCGTCAGCCGGATTGGCTCGATTTCCAGCGGCGAGCGGCCGACGAGCGCCGGGACGAGCATCGTTTCGATGAAATGCACCGCCGTTACCTGATCTTCGCCGCTCCAGATCGGCGTGCAACTGACCTCGCCGATGCCCGTCACCCCTTCGTCCGTGTGAATGCGCACGATCACGAACGGCGATTCGTCATGGACGCCTCGCGCGCCCCGAATGACCATCTCCGCTTTGATCGGTACGGTCACAGGAATCGCCTCAATCGCCGTAATTTTCACGCGCGTCTCCTGTGAGCGGATCGGAATTTCGTTTAGGTCGGTGGAACCTGGATAGCAGTCGGAGGGATGATTTTGAATGGCTGATCCACCGCCTGCGCGGTAACGAGCAGCGGTTGGTCATTGATGAGTTGGATCGTCACGAGATAGCCGCCGACGCCCGCACCGCCGACCGCGCAACTACCCGCCAACGCAGTCGCCGCTGTTTGTGTGCCACGAGACGAATTGGTCGTCAGTGTCATCCTGAAGGTGGCGTCCACGGGCCAGAGTCCGCCGATATACGGGATCGTCAGACTCCGTAGCGCTTTTGCGGCTGCCGGGCCGGGAGCGGTGCAACTGGTGCCTTGTAGATCGGTGAAGGTGAAAGAATCCCGATAGAGTGCGGCAATCGCGTCCAGATTGGGGGAGTCCTGGAAAAGCGGTTCGAGCGCGACAATCAGGGTTGGCCCGGACTGCGTCAGCCATGGTGGGACAGGAAGCGCGCTCCCGCCGTCGATCGGGAGAATGCTCATATTCTCCGGCACGAGGCCACCGTTTTGCCAGAGCCATGTCCGCGCGTAGCGGAAACTGGCGCAGCAGTTCGGGTCTTGCGTGCGGTACAGTGGTCCGGTGAGGCTCACGCGGCCGGTCGCGATGTTTGCACCGAATGCGCCGCGATCGTCGGGGCCATTGAGGATCACCGTCGTCGCGCCGTTGCCGTCCCAGCGGACGACGGTATGCTCCCCATTGTTGCAGTTCGCGCCGCACCCATGATAACTGGCGGTGATAAAACCGGGGTGCGCGCTCGTTTTGGTGTACGCGCTGATCGCCGCGACCGCGTTGTCGTCCGGTTTGGTGCGAAAGGCGAGCGCCCACGCGCCATTTTTCTGCACCATCAGCACGGCGATCTGGCCGTGGACCGCTTGATTCTCCGCGACGATGATCGCCTGCTGCTGCCCCTCGACACCGAGGTCAATCGTTTGCATATCTTTGATCGTGTAGCCGGACGGTAAACTCCGAAGCGCGACCTGCCCCGGATCGCCGGTCGTCGGTGTTGTTGTCGGGACGATCAAGGGGGTGCCCGTTGGATAGCGCCATTGATAGTAGTGCTGGCCGATGTTGCCGAACTCGACCTTAAAGGGGTCGGGGTTGCTGCTGTTGTAGGTCAGCACTCGTCGCTCGAAGACCTGCGCGATGATGGACTGCGGCGTTCCCGCGATCTTCACCGTCGCGCGGAACGGCTCGCTCGTCGCCAGACCCACCGAGGCGAGGCCGACTTTGGTGCGAAAATCGGTGAAGACGCCGAGGACATTGTGCTTGGTCGTGTCGTCGAAGGCGCTGATTGCCGGGGAGAGCGAGATGCCCGCGAAGCCGCCACCATCGGTGACCGCGCCGTCCGCGCCGACGATTGTGGTGACGAAGCCGCCGATCTTCGCTTGTGCGGGGGCGAGCAGGGATGCGGCGGTGGCACCGAGTTGGGCGTACGTCGGCCCCGTATTGTTCGGGTCGCCGGCAATCGGGATACTGGCGGGCTGCATCTGCTGAAAGGTGGCGTCGCCGACCTGCACCTTGCCGGCGATCAACTCGTTGGCAAGCAGGCCATTCGTGACCGCAGACGTGTTGGTCAGTTGCTCCATCCGCGCTTTATCGAAGTACTGCACCTGCCGCACGCCGTTCGGTCCGCCCTCGTATGGCTCCAACTGCCCATCTTTGGCATTCGCGAGCGGCCCCCAGAAGTTGGGAACGATCGCTTCGCCTGCTTCCCATTGCCGTTGGAAGCCAACCGTGAAGAAGCGATTCGTCGCACCGACAGAGGATGATGTGAATGTGGGGAGCATCATCGCGAGTAGGCAAAATACTCCGCACCATCGCAGCCAGCGCATCGTTTGTTCCCTTCTCCTGCGGTCTCTCGCGCTACCGACATGCTCAATGCACAGCGACGGGCGCGAGGACGGCGCGAACCTGCTCCAGGACGATTTCCGCTTCGTCCGGCTCGATGAGCGACTGCGGGTTGAGAGCGATAGCGTTCGTATCTACCGTGCCAACCGCAATGCACGGCGTGCCACCGGAGAGCGCCGCGACAACCGCGTCGCGCGTCATCGGGAAGTCCGGGCTGAGGCGGACAATCGCGCGGGCGTGCGGCTGCCCCGCCTCGCTCGGATAGCCTCGCTCGACGGAAACGCCGGGTAGATCGCGCAGCCCGGCGATCCACCACTGCACCGTCTCCTCATAGCCCGCGAGCGTCGCTTCTTCGTCCTGCGCCAGCGACCACTCGACGGCGGCGAGGACGCCGAGCGTTTCTTCCTTGCCAACTTTCATCGGGCGACCGAGGCTGTGGTTCGGGCTGCCGTTGACGCGGCAGGCGGCGACGATCTCCCGCCGCCCGAGCACGAGGCCCGACGATTGCGGCCCGCGCAATCCCTTACCGCCGCTGAAGATCGCGATGTCCGCGCCGAGGTCGCGCGTGAAATGCCAGAGGCTGCTGATCGGTGGGATCTGCGCCGCCGCGTCTACGAGCACCGGCACGCCGCGCGCGTGGGCGATGGCGACGACGTCGGGCAGCGCAAGCGCGCCACGGGCGTAATGCTCCCCCGCGAACCAGAGGACGCAGGCTGTGCGCGGTGAGATCGCCGCTTCCAACTCCCACGGCTGCGTCGTGTGCGCGCCGCCGATCTCGACGAGCGTCGCGCCCGTCTGTCGGGCCGCGTGGTCGTAGCCGTTGCGGTGCGCGCGGTGGATGATGACCTCGCGCTTGCCGTCGGTCAGATAAGGGAAGCGGGCGATGGCCGCCGGGTCTTCCCCCGCGATGCAGGCCGCCACCGTGATGGCGATCCCCGCCGCCGCCCCGGAGGAAACGTAGCACGCCTCGTTCTGGGTGAGCGCCGCGATCCGCTCGCCGACGCGTTCCTGGAGCAGGGGCAGATCAACGTGCATCGCCGCCCCCTCGACCATCGCCGCGACGACGGGTGGCGGCATCACCGATCCGCCGAGCCGCGTCAGCGTCGCCGCCGCATTGATGATCCGCCGCACACCGAGGTCGTCATACCGTCCCATCGCTCACTCCTTCGCGAAGTAACGAGTAACGAGAGGGGATTCGCATTTACTCGTTACTCGTTACTCAATTTCCCAGAGTCGTGGCTTCGGCACGCCGCCGAGTTGCCGCGCCATCCATGCGTCCTGCCAGTCGTGATCCGTCGCGCCCTCATGCGTCACCGGGTAGTGCTCGACCGGGCCACCGAGCGCGCCCGCCAGCGGTTCCAGCCACTCCGGGCCGTTGATCGCATCCGCATCGCCGGTGACCAGCAATGTCGTTGCCCGCACGCGGCTCGCGTGATTCCTTGGGTCAAGGTATGCCAGCGTATGCGCGACGGTTTCTCGCCGCTCCGGGTACGTGCGGAGGTAATCGTTGATCTCCTCGACCGGATAGGCGGACGAGCGACCGGCGGCTTCGAGCAGGCGGTAGAAGAGTAGCCCACCTGCCTGCGCCGCCGTGAACTGCGACCGTCGCGCGGCGGTGATCAGCGCGAGGTCATCGCCGATGATGCCGACATGATCGCCGTCCACATCGGGCCGGGAAAGCAGGAATTCCGCGCCCCGCAAGCAGTCCGCGACGATCCCCCGGTAGATACAGGTCGCGGGGTCATCAATACCAAGCGTCAGCAGGCCGGGATAGGTCGCCGCGAACGGCTGATCGGCGAGTCGCTGCCCCCGGTGCATCAGCGTCAACGTCGCGTATCGCTCGCGGTCGTCGTAGTGCGGGACGTGATTGACGCTCCCGTAGCGCGGCGCGACGAGCAGGCCGGGGAACGGCCCATGCCCGACCGGCACGCTGTAATACGCGAAGATACGGTATGGCCCGATGCTCGTCAGCCGCACATTGTAGACGGTCGAGAATTCCGAACTGCGGAGCGCATTCCGCTCCATCTCGACCGCCAGCGAATACCGCGCCAGTTCCGCATCCACCTCATCCCAGTAAGCGTCGAAATCCCCCGGTCGCTCTGCCATCAATTCACCTCGTTGTCTAACCAGAGGAAGAGAAAAGAACGAAGGGAACTTGTCCTTTCTTCTTTCTTCTTCCGCTCTTCCCTCTCTGCGTCCTCTGCGTCTCTGCGGTTCAATCGCTTTCATCCTACCGTCGGTTCCGCGTGGCGCATGTACGCGGCGGGTTTGAGCTGGGCGGCGAGCCAGGCTTCGACTTTCCGCATCTCCCAGTAGACGCCGGAATCGTGCGCGCAGCGCGGGTAGGCATGGATTTCCTTTGGGCAGGTCATCGCGTTATAGAGCGCGTAGCCCGTCTCGGGCGGGCAGACATCGTCTGCAAGGCCGACGTAGACGAGCATCGGCGCTTTGATCTTCGGTGCGAAGTTGATGCCGTCGAAGTAGTTGTACGTAGCGCGTACCGCCTCGGCGCGCTCCGGGTAGAGGCGCAGGTAATCGTTGATCTCCTCGTACGGCCACGAGTGCGTCAGGTGTGCGGCGTCCATGAAGCCGCACAAGTACGGCGCGCCCGCCGCCCCAACGGTAATCACATCGCTCCGGAGTGCGGCGGTCGTGATCGTCAGCGCGCCACCCTGGCTACTGCCGTGGACACCGATGCGCGACGTGTCCACCTCCGGGCGCGTCAGCACGAAGTCTACGGCGCGGGCGGCATCCACATAGAAGCCGCGATAGCCGTAGGTATGCCGGTCCACGACGTTGCTCATCAGGAGGCCGGGATAGCCGGGATTGTACTGCGCATTGGACCGTAACTTGCCGCGCGGTGCGACACCAACCGCCGCATAGCCCATCTTCGCCCACGATTTCGGCAGCGTCGGCTCCGAGATGTAGCCGGGGACGATCAGGAGCGCGGGGTACGGCGGCGGCAGGTACGACTCCTTCGGCACGCAGTACCACCCCGCGATGCGCACATGATCGAGACTGTCGTAGTGAATTTCGTAGACATCCACCTCGTCGGTCGAGCGCATCGGTACATGCTCCATCGTCGGATTGAGCGGAATCTTGCCCACCTCCGCCATGATCGCCGCCCAGAATGCGTCGAAATCCGCCGGTCGCACCGTCGTCGTCCCGTACCGTTCCGCAGGTTTCCGTGCCACTACCATTGCTCCTCCTAAACTGCCTAACCGGGGAGAATTACAGAGAACACAGAGAGGGAAGAGAACACAGAGAAGAGAGAAGGAAAAGTGCTTATCCCCATCAAATTTTTTTTGTTCTCTTCCCTCTCTGTGTTCTCTGTGGTTCTCTGTAGTTCTCCCCGGTCTCGTCTCTCTGAATTACCGCAGAAGATATGGGTCGAGCGCGTCGCGCAGGCCGTCGCCGATGAAGTTGATGGAAAGGACGGCGAGGGCGATCATGATGCCCGGCGGGATCCAGAGCCAGGGCATGGATTCGAGCACGGTGAGCGATTGCGCGTCCGTCAGCATGTTGCCCCAACTAGCCGTCGGTGGCTGCACGCCGAGGCCGAGGAACGACAACCCCGCTTCCAACAAAATCGCTTGCGCGATGCCGAACGTCGCCGCGACGATCACGGGTGCGAGGGCATTCGGCAGGAGATGCTTGAAGATGATGCGCCCATTCGGCGCGCCGACCGTGCGGCTGGCGAGGATGAAATCGCGTTCCCGCAGCGAGAGAAACAGGCCACGGAGAATGCGCGCCATCGGCGGCCAGCCGAGTAAGCCGATCACGAGCATCACATTGTAGATGCTCGGCCCGAGGATCGAGACGACGGTGATGATGATGATGAGCGAGGGGAACGAGAGCACGATGTCCGCGAAGCGCATGATGACAGAGTCTACCCAGCCGCCATAGTACCCGGCCAGCGCGCCGAGCAGCAGGCCGATGATCGTGTAAATCCCCACTGCGACGAGGCCGACGGAAAGCGAGACGCGACCGGCATAGATCAGGCGGGCGAAGACATCGCGTCCGGATGAGTCGCCCCCGAGCCAGTGCGCGGACGACGGCGGCTTGCGGATCGCGCTGAGCGTCGTCCGGTACGGGTCGTTGTGCGCGACGACCGGCGCAAAGATCGCGGAGATCGCGAGGATGGTGATGATGACCATACCGACCATCGCGATACGGTGCCGCCGAAACCGCTGCCACACGCCTGTCCGTCGGCGCGGTGCGGCGGCTACCCCCGCAAGTACCGTCGCCGATGTGGGCGCGATCCCGCCCTGGGTCGCTTCGGATGCGCTACTCATTGATCGCCTCCGGCGCAGTAGTGGGTAGACAGTAGTCAGTAGTCAGCTTTGCCGATGCTTGTATCAAATGTCTCTCCTCGTTGGTGTGCGTACTGTTGTTCACGTTGCGTCCCACTGACTACTGATTACTGTCTACCCGACTACTTACGTATACTTGATGCGTGGATCAATGACCGCGTAGAGGACGTCGGCGATCAGATTGCTGGTGAGGATCATGATGCCGGTAATCAGATTGATTGCCATGATGACGGGGTAATCGCGACCCTTGACCGCCGTAATGGCGAGCGTGCCCATGCCCGGCCATTGGAAGATTTGCTCGATAATCACCGTGCCGCCGAGCAGCAGCGGCAGGGTGAGCGCGACGACCGTGACGAGCGGGATCAGTGCATTCCGCAAGGCATGGCGATAGATGACGGCGCGCTCCGGGAGGCCCTTCGCGCGGGCAACATTGACGTAGTCTTGCCGGATCACTTCGAGCATGCTGGAGCGGACATAGCGGATGAGGGGCGCGGCCTGCGCGAGGCCGAGCACGGTGGCGGGCAGAATCAGATGCCGGAATGAGTCGCCGATGGAGCGGGGCTGCCCGACGGTCGCCAACCCGGAGGTCGGGAGCCAGCCGAGTTTGAGCGAGAAGATGTAGATGCCCGCCAGGCCGAGGAAAAACGACGGGATAGAGATCGCCGCGAACCCGGCGACCGTGACGATGTAATCCAGCGCGGAGTATTGTTTCAGCGCCGAAAGCACCCCAACCGGTACGGAGATCAGGAGCGCGATGAGGAGCGCCGCTCCCATCAGGCGCAGCGTCGGCCAAAGCCGCTCGCGAATCTTCCCGGCAATCGGCTGGCGATCCTGCGCCGAAAAGCCGAGATTGCCCCGCGCGATCTCCTTCACCCAGAGGACGTAGCGCACGGGCAGTGGCTTGTTCAATCCCAACTGCTCTCGTTGCTGCGCGACCCAGTCCGGCCCGAGCGATGCCGCCGCCTCCGGGCTAATGAGCGCCGTCACCGGATCGCCGGGCGCAAGATTAACGATGATATACGTCACCATCGTAATCCCAATCAGCACTGGGATGCTGATCACAAGCCGTCGTAACAGGTATTGTCCCATGCGTCGCTACGCTCCTTGAGTAACGAGTAGCGAGTAACGAGTAACGAGCAGATGCGAATTCCCACTCGTTACTCGCTACTCGTTACTTCGTCACGCTCCACTCCTCAGCATTCCAGACTTGATGCGTGGCGTAACTCGGCGGCTTGAATCCTTGCAGCCGCTTCGTATACACATGCACCGAGTTCGGCGACCAGAGATAGACCCACGGCATCTCGTCGTTGAGGATGAGCGCCAGGTCGGTGTAGATTTTCTTGCGCTGCACCTTGTCAGTCGTCGCGCGGCCCTGTTTGAAGAGGTCGTCTA
>JBBSFO010000122.1:0-10206 GCA_038238655.1 Thermomicrobiales bacterium
GACCCGTTACAGGAAATCTTGCGCGCACAGAAACGGATGGGTGACGCACCGCAGATTCTACTTGACAACATGGCGCGGATGCAGGCCAACGCTCAAATCGAGCCCCCTATACTGGCCATGCTCCGGCGAGCTGAGCAAAACGCCGCCGCTGCCATGCCCGCTTGGCTAGAGAACCTGAACCGTACGGAAGACATGCTCAAGCGGGCGCAAGGCCGCAGGCCCGTGCAGCGTCGCAAGCAGCGCGCGAACATGCCGGTTGACCGGCAATTCCCCGAACGGCCTTCTACGCCGCCCATGTCGGCTACGGGTTCGGATGCATGCCAAGCCGTGGAAGGCGCGCCGCCCAAGAAGCACAAGCGTGGCAACCCCTCCGTGTGTCCGTTCCTCGACAAAGAGAAATTTGACGAGTATCTGCGCGAGTACGTCTCAAAGGTGCGTGCCTTGCCTTCACAACTACAGTTCATTCGCTATCTCGATAAAGAGAAGCATGTGACACTGAACAAGAGAACGCTCTTGCGGTATGCCCGTAAATATCACGAGATGGATTGGCGCGGATGTGTCGCGCACGTTGCGCACCTGATCCGGCAAGAGTGATTTACTGTCGCCTCATCCCGATTTGCTGTCGCCTTTCCGATGCACATGCTGACGCATTTGCTCCATTTACTGTCGCTAGCGACATCTAATAGCGTACCCATTGACATGATTTAGTGCCCCTCCCAGAGTGCGTACAGGCACGGAAAACGCCGCGCCTATACGCACGAAAGGAACGCACTGTGAACACAGCGACGATGGTACGGAAGGAACCCGAAAGTCTGGAGCGGCGGGGATACTCCCCCGCAGAGGCCGCGCGCATTATCGGATGCGGTCGCACGAAGATGTACGACCTCATCAAAGAAGGTCGCATCCGCGTCGTGAAGATCGGCGCGCGCACGATTATCCCGAAGAGTGAGATTGACCGGCTGCTGAATGGCACTGATGACACTCGCGCGGCATGACCGCACTACCCGGCGGAATCCGGGCAGTGACGGTGTTCTGTGTGCTGCAACCACAGTATATACCATCACGCCCAACGCCGCCGGACGGAGAGATGTTCGATGGCAAGCGCACATTCGCATTCTTTTTCCAATCCGCGCCGTGACTTGGGTGTACCGATTCGCCCGGTTCCACACTGGACGGATAGCATCGAAGCGTTCCGCGAGTACAACGGGGATGATTTGGCAATGATGAAGATTGACGACCTACGACGTGACCTGATGGCTTGCGACATGACAATCATTGTGACTGCACCGCACTCGCACTGGTGGTACTTCCGACGATGCGCTCAGATTCGCGTACTGCTCGCTTCCGCGAAGGGGGCGGCATGATGGGTACGGTAGATTCTCACCAGCGATACACGCGCTCCCGGCCATGCCCGGTGTGTGGGGGGTACGACGGTGGCAAGCGTGGGGCCGGGCACGGCCCCCATTTCCACTGTCACGGCTTTCTCTCGACCGATGGGCGAAACGCCCGCTGTAGCCGTGCTGAATATGCGGCAGATGCTTTCTACGAAGAGAAGACGAACACCTGGGTGCATCGGCTCGATAGCAGCCTGATCGCCGCTATCGAGCCGTACAGCGCGTCCGATGGGCAGCGGCGGATCGTCGCGGCGTATGACTATCGCGACGAAGCGGGCGACCTGCTCTATCAGGCGATCCGCTATCGGCCCAAAGGGTTCACGCAGCGGCAGCCAGATGGTTCGGGCGGCTGGATTTGGAACATCAAAGAGGTGCGACTCGTCCTCTACTGGCTGCCCGAACTGCTCGCTGCCGATCCATCCGTGCCGGTGTACATCCCGGAAGGCGAGAAGGATGTAGAGAACCTGCGAACGCTCGGTTTCGTGGCGACCTGCAACGCGATGGGCGCGGGCAAGTGGCGTGCCGAGTACAACGCGTTTCTACGCGGGCGGCATGTCGTCATCGTGCCGCATCACGACAAGGCCGGGGCGGATCACGCGCGTACGGTGGCGAGCGCGCTGACTGGCATCGCCGCGTCGGTGAAGGTGTTGAACCTGCCCGGCCTGCCGGACAAAGGGGATGTGTCGGACTGGCTGACGATGGGCGGAACGGCGGAACGGTTGACCGCCCTCGCGGATGCCACACCGGAGTATGCGCCAGACGCCGGGGCGCGCGATAGGGATGCATTAGGCTTCCGGTTCAGCACGCTCGATGACCTGCTCGCGGAACCGGAAGAGAAAGTCGCGTACGTTTGGGAGCGGACGCTCCCCGCCGGGGGCATCTCGATCTGCGCCGCCAAGCCGAAGGTCGGCAAGTCCACCTTCGTCCGCAATCTGGTCGTGGCGATCTTGCGCGGCACACCGTTCTTCGGGCGGGCGATCACATCCGGTTCAGTGGTGTACTTGTGTTTGGAAGAGAAGCGGGCGGAAATCGCGGGGCACTTCCGGCGGATGGGTGCGAGCGGCGGTAACCTCTACATTCACACCGGGCGCGCTCCCGATGACGCCCTTACCGCCTTGACCGTCGCCATTGCCGAGTACCGGCCCGTGCTCGCGGTGATTGATCCGCTCTCGCGTTTCGTGCGGCTGAATGATGCGAACGCCTACGCGGAAGTGGCACGGGCGATGGAACCGATCATTGATCTCGCGCGCACGTCCGGGTCTCACATCATCTGCGTGCATCATGCCGGAAAGGGGGAGCGCACCGGCGGCGATGCCCTGCTCGGCAGCACGGCCCTCTTCGGCGCGGTAGACACGCTGCTGATGATGAAGCGGCGCGATCAGGTGCGCACGATCGAGACGATCCAGCGATACGGCGAAGACATGGAGGAAACCGTCGTCTACCTCGACAGCGAGACGGGCATCGTGACGATGGGCGGTGATCTGGCGACGATGCTGATGGGGCAGGCACAAGCGGCGGTGCTGGCGGCGATGGGCAATGACACCCTCACAGAACCTGACATTCGCGCGCGTGTGGGGGGCAACGAATCCACGACCGGGAAGGCGCTTCGCGCGCTGGTTGATGAAGGGAAGGTCGCACGCACCGGCAAAGGCAAGCGGGGCGATCCCTATCAATACCGGCGGGCCGATGCATCGGGGAATGGCGACAGGCCGGATGCAGATCGGGAAGGCGCGACGGCAGATGGCGAATTGCCCGATTCTCGGTTTTCTCGGTTTCCCTATAGTGCGAACCAAGAAAACCGAGAAAACCAATCAACGGGGGCGGCGTATGATCCGGCTGATGTGGCGATCTGCCGTGCCTGGCTCGAAGGTGGCGTACCGGCGATGACGGGCGTGCAGATTGCGGCGGCGCGGCGGCTCTTGGGTATCGGTGAAGGTGCGTTCGGCGATGTGCGGGTGTGGCGGGCGCGGCTTGCGGAGATGTGCGGCATGGACGCGAGCGAACAGCAAGGGGACGCGGCGTGAGAGGAACGAACGGTGGCAAAGAAAAAAGATGTTACGGTCGCGGCGGGTGTGCGCGTGCGCGAACGAGAACCCGAAAAAGCGTTACCTAAGACGCTCCCCGGCGCGGTGTGTTGGCAGTGGGTGCGGTGCGGCAAGCCGGAGTGCAAGTGCGAACGCGGAAAGTTGCACGGACCCTACGCCTACCGCTTCGTGCGCATGGACGGCAGACTCCGCAAGCACTACATCCCGAAAGCGGACGTGGCGGCGATCATCGCGGCGTGCGAGCGACATCGAGAGGAGACGAGAGCACGACGGGCGGCACATCGGGAACTAACGGAACTCCTGCGGGGATACACGGCGACATGCCGGGAGGTGGAACGATGGGTGAAGACGGCGCGATCATCCCGGTAGAGGAGGACACGCGAAGCATTTCCAGTTTCGCGCGCGAGATGGCCGACGAGTACAAGTCGTTCGTGCGCTACTACCAGACCCGGCTGGAGAAGACGGCGGCGGAGGCGCACGAAGCGGCGACGGAACCCGCCGACGACTTCGCCCTCGAACGGGCGATGACCACGACGCCGGACCAGGTGACGTGGCACGCGATCAGCGCCGTGGGGGAGCGCGACCCCGCCCTCGCACAGCAGGTGTGGGGGCGGCTCGTGGAGCAGGCCCGCGACGATCTGGCGACCGGCAACCGGGCGGCACGGGCGATTGAAGGGTATCAGCACGACCCGTGGGATCGGGCACGCTTCCTCGTGCTACGCGAGTCGCTGGCAAAGGAATGGCGACCGGCGAATGGCATCGAATGGATGTTGGTGGATATGCTCGCACAAGCGTTTACGCTGTACGAGGCAGAGATGCAGCGGGTGATGACGTACATGACGATGGAGGCGAGCCTGAACGACTACCAGATCGCGAAGAACAACAAGTACGAGACACCGCGTCTCACGTCGGCGGACGCGCAGGCGCGTGTCGAACAAGGGATGGAACGCTACCAGCGGATGATCCTGCGGGTACAGCGAGCGTTGCGCGATCAGCGGCGGTACAGCCTCAATGTGGGGAGTGTCGGACAACTGAATATCGGGGTGGTGCAGCAGAATGTCGCGCGCCCGGAGTTAAATGGAACGGCATTGGACGACAGCCGTGTTCTGAACGCGGACACAACCCAGGAGACGGTATCTAAAGTGTAGAAAAGGCAATGTGGCGATATGTAGAGTACAATAACGTCAAGGTTCGCCTGACAATGTAGTCAATGTGAGTCAGGCCCACCGAAAGTCCGCGTGAGGCATAGACGCGCGACACCTGTATTATGGTTCTAGCCCGCTCTACGGAGTCCGCTAGGAGGGGAAGTACCGATGAGTATGAAGAGTGTGGAGTCAACACTCCCAACTGTTCAACAGGCATTAGAGGAAATGGCGAGAGAGACGGGGCGTCCCGTGAGCGAGTTGTTACGGGAAGCCGTTGCCCTAGAGAAACGCGCTCAGGAAGTATGGAGTCGCGATGGTCGCGTTGTTCTTGAAGAGAAGAATGGTGAGAAGCGCGTGGTTCGATTCCGGTGAGCGATCCTGCCAAAAAAGATAAAGACATTGATTCCACCGAAGAGGGCACTGCTAACGACAGTGCCCCTAATTTGTCGGACAAATACCTGTATGACGTAGATTGGGACATCCTGAATCAAGCGCGTGAGGGTGAGACACGGCCACCTATTGGCGAGGTGCCGATTGCCGCGCTAACTGACATGGACGCACAGGAAGCCGACGTTCGAAAGCACATCGCGTATTGGCTTTTGGTGATTTTTACACTGACAATCGCCGTTGCTCTTGCGAGTGCATTTTTTGCCTTCCACTGGACGGAAGGAAAAGATATTCTCTTGGTGCTGCTACCAGCAGAGACCGGACTGCTTGGATCCGTGCTCGGCTTTTACTTTGCAAGCAAAGCCGGAAAGTAGCACATACATTGCTCCTACTCCTCATTCTTGTCCCGCTCATGGGTGTGCCAACTGGATTAGTGCCTTTTTATACGGAATAGACCTTCAGGACTTCATCGCCGTAGTGGTTGATGACTTTGACGGCGATCTTCTTGGTGTCCGGGACGGGGAAGGGACGGCTGATGGTGCGATAGAGCGATGCCCAGGCGTCCGGGTCAATGTCGGCTTTCATGGCGCGCTTGAGTTTGTCGTACGGCTCGTCCGCGCCGGTGAAGTAGGCGTGACGGACGAAGAAACTCTCCTCGTTGTACCGCGTGTCAATGAACCAGCAGGCAATGTCGTCGGTGCTGTTGCTGCGGATTTGGCCGGTCGTGGGGTCGTACACGTCAACGCCGCGCACTTCGACGGTTATGGTACCATCCGGCTGCTTCTGCACGTCAAGGTCCGGCTCGCCAAAGACGGTGAAGAGGTTGCCGCTCCCCGTCTTCTTGAGCAGATCGCCCATCGCGAGGTCCGCGTTCATGCGCGTGGGCAGAACGGTCAGTTTGCCGTATCGCTTCGCCTCTTCGCCGACGTACGGATCGAAGGCGAAGCCGAGCATGACCAGCACGTCGAACCCTTCGCCTTTGCGAGCAGCAATTGCGGCCTCTCGAACCAGTTCCGGGCCGACCGTGCCGTGTTCGGGGCCGATGCAAACGGCGACGCGCTTGACGGTATCGTTCTCGGTGAAGGTTCCGGCGGCATGGAGCGGTTCGCCTGCGTATGGTTCCAATGAATCGAAGACGAGCCGTTCCCCGGCGACGGTGTTCTGCACACCGGCTTTGCGGAGATTGTCGAGGATCAGGGTTTCAAACTGTACGGCGGTGTCCTCGTGTTGTGCGGTGCGTTCCGATGTAGGCAGTTCTTCCTCGGTGGAGAGGACGCGGAAGGGCGAGAGACTTTCCACGGTGAACGGACCGCTGACACGCACGCGCTTATTGTCTTCGTAGGGCTGGTCATAAAGCAGTTCGGTTTCCGCACGGCGGGCAATCGAGGCGTCAATCTCGGCTTGCCGGTCGTGGTGCATCTTCCACCATGTATCGAGCGCGCGGGCGGCTTCACCGGGCCATGTGTCGCCCGCTTCACGCGGGATTTCCCAGTCTGTCCACTCTTGGACTAGCAGGCGATTCAGTTCGATCCGTAACGGCTCCATTTGCTGCTGCCAGCGCTCATGGATAGTATCAATCTCGGGGTTGTTGGCAATTGCTCCCAAGGTGACATGGGGAACGCGCCGACATACGAATCCTCGACGTACGTCGCGTGTTGTCGCATATGTGGGTGGAGTAACCCCCGTGGTTTCGCCTTCCTTTTTTATTCCCTCGGGTGAATCTGCAAGCAAGTAATAAGGATACCGCGCCGACATGAGTCGTGTGCGGGCAAGAGAGAGAGCGACACGACTAGTATCAATGGTTATCCAACGTCGCCCCCATTGCTCTGCGACAAAGGCTGTCGTTCCGCTGCCGCATGTCGGATCAAGAATTAGGTCGCCGGGATCGCTAGTCATCAGGATACATCGTTCGATCACCTTTGTTGAGGTCTGTACAACGTAGACTTTGTCAGCCATGAAACTGGCCATAACGTCATCCCACAGAGAACTTATTGGTACAACAGGGAAATCGTCTAGATACCTAATGTATCCGAGACTACTTCCATTCCCATGTAGCCGATTTGCTTGCCTGAGATGTTCCATACCTTCTTCGTTCGTCTTCCAGCGCGCTCGCATACTTGGCAAATAGGTCTTACCATCTAATTGAACTGGAAACCAACATGCGGCTCCCTCGCCCTTTTCTCTTCCGATGCTCTGGCTTGTGATATTGTCCACACCGAAAACCCGTGCATCGTGTGGTAACAGAGTTGGATCTTGTTTTTCCTCTTGTGTGAGAGCGTTTCGTCTCCCGTCGCTTCGTTCAACGCGGGTATAAAGAGAACCGCCTTTTGCACCTGAACGCTTATTGTAGTACAGAGGACGATACTTCAAATCGTCTATGCTTTTAGCGTACCAAAGAAGGTTGTCAAATGTGCTGGGTAGATAGTCCCCAGTCGAACTGCTTGTTTTTACGAACGCCACAGTTGTAACGTGGTTTTCGTCGCCAAAGATTTCGTCAAGCAAGCAGCGTACCCGATGTACATTCTCATCGCCAATCTGCACAAAAACGCTACCACTCTCGGACAAAAGATCGCGGGCAACAATCAAGCGATCCCGAAGGTATGCAAGATAGGAATGGATTCCATCTTTCCAAGTATCCCGAAAAGCGCGAATTTGCTCTGGCTGACGGGTCAAATCGTCTTGATTCCCGTCTCTTAGGTCTCTTCTGCGGGTAGATACTTGCCAATTTGAGCCGAATTTGATACCGTACGGCGGATCGAGAAAGATGCACTGTATCTTCCCCTTGATTCCTTCCTTTTCCGCGAGCGAAGTCATCACCGTAAGCGCGTCACCGAGGATTAAACGGTTCGTCCAATCCTGCTCATGCTGGTAGAACTCAACCGCTTGATCGAATGGCAAATCCTCAAACGCCTCGAAGAGCGATGGTTGTGCGGTGTCCGGCAGGTGACTTCGGCGTAAATCTTCGATGATCGCGCGCGGCTCGATTTTCTCTTGCAAGTAGATCGGCACGATGGGTACGGCGAGATCGCTGTTGTCCTGTTCGTCTTTTCCGTGCCAAACGAGTTGCGGATCGAGTTCGGTGTTGCGAGGGTAGCGCATCGTCTTCGGCTTCTGTTCCTCTTCCTCCATGAAGCCGATCATCTCGATGGGCGGATTGTTGACGCGGGTGTCGCGGTGCGTGACGGCCTCGACAGGGATCGGCAGGGTCGTCTTTGCCTTCTGTGCCATTGTGACGCTCGCCCTCTCTCGTTATGCCACGGATGCGGAACGGACCATGCCGCGTATCGTGTTCTTGGCGTCCCACGGATCGGTGACGTTCAGGTATGCCCATCGCCCGAACGTGCCGAGATTATTGATGGCCGGAATCCAGAGCGCGTGCGCGGCATTCACTTTCGCCGTCTTCTGGCTCAGGTTCTCACCGCTCACTTCCACGATCAGATTCAGCGGTTCCGGGCCGCCGTCATCGAACCGGACGATGTAATCTGGGAGATACTGATGCTCCTGCCCTTCATAGGTGTAGGGGATGGTGAAGCCAAGCCCTTGATTCTTGACGTAGCAGATCACTTCCGGCATCTCTTCGAGCGTTTGCGCCATCTTCTGTTCCCACGACTCGGTATCCGCGACGACGTGCGAGAGGTGGCACTTTGCCGGATCGGTCGCATACGTTGGCTTGGTCGTGTTGAAGTCCACATAGCGCGTGGAACCAATGGCGTCGTACGGGCGCAAGATGGGTAGCAACCGCTTCTCGCCTTCGGTGGAAACCATGATGCTCTGGAAGATGCGCTCGGAGGCATGGTGCGCGTTCTCGAAGAGCAGAAGCAATTGCGGGAATGCATCGTCCTTGCAGGTGACGCATTCAGCGATCCATCGCTTCGCAATGGCGAGCAGCGACGGGAAGAGCCACGGCTTCACATCGCCCGCAAATTGATGCGACGCCGTGCTGTCCGTGCCGAGTCCATCATCACGGAAGTATTTTTCCAGCGTGAACTTCGCCAATAGGAACGCGACTTCCTGCACCCGTCGCGCTTTCAGATCATCGAGGGTGATAATTGCCGTTTCACCAACGATGGGCGCATTCTCGGTGCGTGTCGGGATGCTCCTGGTGTCGAGTGTCATCCGGGCTTCGTACGGAAATGTGCCTTTGATCCGCAGATGTTCCGTGGGCAAGTCATAGCGATAGCCGACGACGCGCGGGAAGGTGATTTCGCACGCGGAACGCTCTTCCATTGCCCGCACGCGCGTCGGCTTCTTCATGCCGGTTGGCCGGACCGTGACACCTTGCGACGGGATAAAGGAGAAGGGCACGCCATAGACCTCGGCGTATTCGGGTGCGAACATGCCGTCCTCATCCGCCGCGTAACTCATCCGGCGCAAGGCGCGTCCGACAACCTGCTCGCAGAGAAGTTGGGTGCTGAACGCGCGGATGCCGAGGATGTGTGTCACCGTGTTCGCATCCCATCCCTCGGTGAGCATGGAGACGGAGACGACGCACTTCACCTGCTCGCCAAGTTTGCCGGGCTTGCCCACGGTGTTCATCACTTCGCGTAACAGGTCTTCGTCGGTCAGATCGTCAGTGGACCGGCCGGGGAAGCGTCGCCGGTAATCCGCTTTGAACTCTTCGATCTGAATCGCGGCGGCTTGTTTGAAGTCGGACGATAGCGCGTCACCGGATTCCAACTGCTCGCTGTCAATGAGAATCGTGTTCGGGATTGGTCGCCATTGCTGATAATCGTCCACATTCGAGAAGATAGGCAGATTGCCGACGCCACGGACGATCACGCCGTTGTCCGACAGCGTGCGTTCCCATCCACCAATCCAGTCGTAGACCATCTTGGAAACGTTTGTGTTGTTGCAGACGACGATGAAGACGGGCGGGGTGTCGCCGCGCGCTTGCGCCTCGCTATCCTTCTCCCATTGCCGGTACGTCTGCTCATAGTTGGTGTAGAGGCTTTGCAACGCGGCCTGCAACTGGCCCGGCAACTGCGGCGCACCAGTGATCGCGTCCGTACCGCGTCCCTTTTTCGGCAATTTGTCGCGGATATACAGCCAGAGGTTCCGGTTGACCGGCCCGAACTCGCCCGCCGTGTTGTCGCCAACAGGGACGCGCGGCACTTTGACGATGCCGGACTCGATGGCGTCAATCAGCGAAAAGTCGGAGACGACCCACGGGAAGAGCGTCCCTTCCTCATACCCGGAACCGCGTAGGAAGAAGGGTGTGGCAGAGAGGTCATAGAC
>JBBSFO010000123.1:0-10148 GCA_038238655.1 Thermomicrobiales bacterium
CATTACGCCTGTCGCACCCTTTGGGGTATACGGGCCGCTTTCGGCGGTCGCGGCGCTGCCGGCAATGTCGAGATGGATCCACGGTTTGCCCTCGACGAACTCGCCGATAAAGAGCGCCGCCGTGATCGCGCCACCACCGCGCCCGCCGGTGCTCTTTAAATCCGCGATGTCGCTCTTCAGTTGCTCTTTGTACTCGTCCCACGTCGGCAACTGCCAGACGCGCTCGCCTGCATTGCCCGCCGCCGTCATGAAACGATCGGTCAGTTCCTGATCGTTGCCCATCACAGCGACCGCGACGCTGCCGAGCGCGACCATCTTCGCGCCGGTGAGTGTGGCGAGGTCAATGATCTCGTCCGCGCCCGCCCGCGCCGCGTGGGTAACGGCGTCCGCCAGTACCATCCGGCCCTCGGCGTCGGTATTGCCGATCTCGAAGGTCTTGCCGTTCAGCGCGGTGACGACATCGCTCGGGCGCATCGCGGTGCCGCTCGGCATGTTTTCCGCTGCCGCCATAATGCCGATAACGCGGACATTCGGCTTCACCTGCGCAATGGCGTGCATTGCCCCGAGCACCGCCGCGCCGCCGCCCATGTCCGTCTTCATCGAATACATGCCGTCCTGCGTCTTCAAGTCGAGGCCGCCGGAGTCGAAGGTGATCGTTTTGCCGACGAGGGCGACCGTTTTCTTCGCCCCGCCCTTTGGCTCGTAGACCATTTCGATCAGCCGGGGTGGGGCCGCGCTCCCCTTGCCGACGCTCAGGATACTGTTGTACCCGCCACTCGCCAGCGCCTTCTCGTCGAGCACTTCGCAGGGCAGGCCGGATTCGCGCGCCACCCGCTGCGCCCATGCCGCGATTTCCGGCGGCGTCTTGTCGTTCGAGATCGTGTTGACCAGGTCCCGCGCCAGCGCGACCCCCGACGCAATTGCTTGCCCGTGCGCGATGCTCCCCTCCGGCACCGACTCGGACGACCAGAGCTCGACGGATTCGATTGCTTTCGCTGACGCACCGTCGCTCTTGTAGCGCGCGAAGCGATACTGCGCGAGCGTCATTCCCTCGACAACCGCGCTAACCGCATCCGCATCCGCGCTGTCGGGCAGCAGGGCGGCGACGGTGCGCGCACCCTGCTCCTGCGCCCGCTTGATCGCCGCGCCATACGCCCGGCGGAGTGATTCGCCGCGCAACGCCGGGTCGTCCTTTTCGCCGAGGCCCGTGAGGACGAGCGTGCGCGCGGGTAGTTTGCCGAACGTCGGGACGGCGGCTATTTGCCCGGCCTTACCTGTGAACCCGGTTGCATCGAGCACGGGCGCCAATTGCCCAGCGAATCGCTCCGCGCTATCCAGCCCCGCCGGTACACCCGCACCGGAGGCGACCGGCAGAATCAATGCATCCACGTTCGCCGTCAGCGCATCCCCGGATTTTGTCGTGAACGAAAGTGCCATTGTCATATCCCTCCCAGTATCTGCTCCGATTCCGACCATCCGATTGGCAAGTATGGCACAACGGCGCAATGGATGATGGAGTAGGTATGTAGGGGAGATTACCCCGCCGCTGCCTGCTGCGCGCTGCCTGCCTGTTGCCGCGCCTGGCTTCGCCACGGACTGGTTGTTAGGATGGTACGCACCTCGTCTGGGTGCGCGGCGATGAAGCGTAGTTCGTCCGGCAGGAGCGGCTTCTGATTGTGCCCGTTCGCGACCTGAACGAGTTCCAGCACGTCCGCCGCCTGGTCGTTGTTTGCGAAGGTAACGCCCATCTGATTGTAGACATATTTGAAGCCCGCAAGGCCACCATACTCGCCGGTCGTGATGACGCGACCCGTCGGCGTTTCCTCCACCTCGGGGCGACCGAGCAGTTCGTAGTCATAGAGTTCGTAGTTGTGGCGGTCCTTCAGCGCGCCATCGGCGTGGATGCCGCTCTCGTGTGCGAAGGCATTAGCGCCGATGCCGACCTGCCGGATCGGCACGGGCAGGCCGTAGCTGCGGGCGACGTAGTTGCCGAGTTTCCATGCCCACGACAGGTCCATCTGATCGCCGAGTTCGTACCCCTGCAACCCATTGGCATAGGTGATAGCGAGGATGCAGGAAAGGAGATCGGCCTGCCCGGCACGCTCGCCGTTGCCGTTCACGGTCGCGTTGATGTACGCGTCCACACCCGCGTCCACCGCCGCCTGCGCCGCGAAGATACTGTTCGCGTTCGCCATGCCGAGATCGTCGTGGCAGTGCGGCTCGATCGGGATGCGCACCGCCTCGGCGAGCCGGGTGATGCGGTCGTAGATCGTGCGCGGCGAGTCGAAGCCGAGTGTGTCGCAGTAGCGGAAACGGATCGCGCCCGCCTCCTTCGCCGCCAGCGCGAACTCAATCAATTGCTCGATGTCGGTGCGGCTCGCGTCCTCTGCGTTGACGCCGATGGTGCGGACGCCGCCCTCTTTGGCCGCCTGCACCGCGTCGGTCATTTCGCGCGTAACGGTGGCGCGATCCAGCCTGCCCCGGAACTTCAGTTGCAGCATGAGGTCGGAGGTGCTCATCGAAACATTGAGGTCGGTACAGCCGACGGCGACCGCCCGCTCGACATCGCCCCGCAGCGCGCGTACCCACCCCTCGAGCACCATTGTGCCGAACGCGCCCTTCGCTTTGAGCGCGAGATTGCCTTGCAGATAGTGCTGCTCGTGGTCGCTGAAGGGAAAGCCGAATTCCGATTGATAGACGCCGATTTTCGAGAGATACCAATTGACCATCGTTTTCTGAAACTTCGATAATTTGATCCGCGAGGTCTGCACGCCGTCCCGATTGGTGACATCAATAAAATGAATCCGTGCCATCCGACCAACTCCTTGCGGGCCTTCGGCGGGCGCATCGCTACAATCCGATGCGCCACCTCGACCCATGCATCCACGACCGCGCAACGCATTGAGGCTGCACTACGCGCATGACCGACAAGGTCATGAGAACATTGTGCCGCTGGGAGGAAATGGGTGTCAATCGGTTTGTCGCGCAGGATCATTGCCGGCTTCTACCGTCGGCATGTTCGCGGTATGCGTCCGCGAACCAGGGATGAACGACGCCGAGCGTTCCACGTTGTTCCCAGAGATAGCGGAGATACACGAGCGCCGCCGCGTCGAGTGACGTGTCCAGCGCGGCGAGCAACGCATCCCGATAGGGTGGAATGCCGGGTTGATCCCAGGCGATCTTGTCCGCGACGAAGACGACGGTATCGAGCATGGATGCGCCCGCTTTGAGTGTCGTGTGGCAGCCGACTGCATGCAGAACCGCGTCGTCCCGCTCGCCGAACAGGTCGTGCGCGAGGACGGCGGAGAGTTTCTGATGGAGGATCATCGGGAATGATGCCTCTTCGGGCAGCACATCCACGCCAAACGTCCGCGCCGCCGCGATCCGCGCTGCTGTGGGGAGGACGGCGCTAACATCGTGGAACCAGCCCGCCCGCTCCGCTCGGTCGGCGTTCGCGCCGACGCGGCTCGCGACCTGCCGTGCCTCCCGCGCGACCGCCGCGCTATGCTTCGCCGTCGCCGGACAGCCGTGCGCAACCAGAAATGCGGGAAGGTCGCGGCGGAGTGTGCCAGAGAATCGCATCCCTACTCGGAGGCGCGCGAGCAGCGAGGCCGCGTCTTCGCCGAGCGGTACCAGGTTCATCCGTCCCGCCGTCACGATTTCTTCAGCCAGCTGAAGCGAGCGTACCGGCGTCCCTGCCAGTAATTGTGGCGCAGCAGGAAGCGGTGTTTAGCGAGGAGCAACCGGAACCGCTTATGCATCGCCACGCTTCGGCTCCGGTACGACGATCTTCCCGTCCGGGGTCGAACGCTCTTTGACGACGATCCACTGCGCGCCCACGTCGGGGTCAATCCAGATGACGCGGTGCCGCTCCCCCGGTTGCACCATCACGACGATTCCCGCCGTCAGCGGCACGTTCTTTCCCTCGACACACAAGGTCGCGCGGCCATGCAGGACGACGTAATACTCGTGGAAGTCGTGATAATGATAGACCTCGCCAAGTCGCATGCCCCTTTGCACGCCCATCGTCAGTCCGATCTCGATGGGCGAGCCATTCCAATGCCCGCATCGCCATGGACTCTCTGATTGCTCATAAATCCGCACAAGCGCTCCTTCGGACGAAAGCAAACGAGACGCAAAGGCGCGGGGAATCGAACCACCAAGACACCAAGCACACAAAGAAAATACGGGAAAAGGCGGAATGTGACAGCCACTGCTATTGGCTCTCCCTGCGGTTTGGTGATATCGCTTTCATGCGGCGAGCGCACGGTGCCGTAACAGATCGCACTTCGCTCGCCCGTACATCTGCCGCTTCAACAACTTCAAGCGGGTCACCTGCTCGTCCGTCTGCCTATTCGACCATGCCAGGGTGCATCCGGCCTACACCGCCGCCTCGTCCTGGCGGATCTTGCGCGCGAACTGCCCGATCTCCCGGATCCCGCTCGCTTGTGCGTCGCCTTCAATGAGGCGCGGGGCGACGCATGAGCGGCCTTGGAGTAAAGCAGTGTGCAGAGGCATTGACTCGGTGCCGGCGGGTTCCGGGTACCCTTTGGGTGGTATGCCGTCCCTCGCAGCGGCAGGCTGACGCCCGCCGCGACTGTGATACCCGATCTAGCCGCTGGACGGCGTTATGGGCGTGGGCGTTGTGGGCGGCGCGGCGCCGGCGGACAGGGCCGCGCCCCCGCCGGATGTCGGAGTCTCGGGGAAGGATTCCTCCTTCACCTCCAGATCCCCCCGGCTCTTGGCGTCGTTCAGGTCGCCCAGCGAGAGCTTATCAATCACTGCCTCGCTCCCGCCGCCCAGGGTCTTGCCGCCCGCCTCCCACTCCTCCTTGTAGGCGCCGCTCTCGCGCCCCGTCGCCATGCGCAGGCCGAAAGCGTCCGGCTTGCGCAGGATGTAGCGGTAGAGCTTGTTCTCGGGGTTCTTCTGCGGGTGCGCCCAAGACCAGTCCTTGCCGGACGGGATGCCGAGCCGCTGCTCGATCGTCAGCAGCCCCGCCTTCTTGTGCGCCTCCTCCACCAGGCTGTTCGCCTCGCTCAGGGGGGCGACGAAGTTGGCGTCCCGGCCCCAGCCGCCGAACCCGCCGTCCTTCCATTCCTTGCTGATCTTCTCGTGGAACTCCGGCTTGATGAAGGCGTGCGCGCCCTCCTTAAACTCCTTGAGATGCGTGGTGATCTCCGGGGTGCTCATGTAGGCGGTCGGGTCGGAAATGCGGTCGGTCTTGTCCATCCGCCGCGCCCAGGTGGTCCCCTGCTTGGTCTTCGTCTTCTCCAGGGATGCATCGTCCATCAGGGCGGGGATATCCTTCAGCCCCGCCTGTACCTTCCCCCACTTGCCCTTGGCGAACTGCATGACGCCAGGCTCGCCCGGCGCCGCGTGCGGCGTCTCGGGCAGGCCGACGGGCTCGTCGCGCGCGTCGGCATCGTGGGAGGCGGGGAACTGCTTGCGCTGGGCGACGGGGGCGACGACGTAGCGAGCCTGATTTGCCGCCCAGTCGGCATCGCGGGAGGCGGGGAACTGCTTGCGTTGGGCGACGGGGGCGACGACGTAGCGAGCCTGATCGGCATCGCGGGAGGCGGGGACCGGCCCGGTGAGGCGGGTGAGGAGATTCCCACCGTCATGCGGGAGCCGGGCGGGAGCTCGTTCCTCCTCGTCGCGCGCCGGCGGCGCGTGCGCCGGGGTGATCGCGGACCGTGCCGCGCGTCGCTGGATACGCTCGAAGTTCGTCATTCGTCTCCCCCACACCGCCCGCGTCGCTCGCCGTTCCGCTGATTGTCCTCGTGCCGCGTGGAGCATATCAGAAGCATGCGGCCATAACAAGGGTTGGGGCGGCGAGGGAGTGTCTAAAAATGGCAGAATGATAGTGCCGGTCAATCGCTCAGGCTCGCTTCACCAAACCGTGGGGAGAGGCTTGCTACTCCCTCTTTGTGTGCTTGGTGTCTTGGTGGTTCTCCCCGGTTTCGGACATGGACGGAAACTGCTCCGGGTAGCGCGCGAAGGTGACGAGCGTCGCCGCCTCGATGCGCAGATAGATGCCCTCACCCCAGTCGCGCACGCTCGATCCGTTCGCCGCCCGCTGCATCGCCTCCAACGCCGCGAAATCCGTATGATTTACTGGGATGACCGTCGCATCGCCGTGCGCGATGATCGCCAGATCGTCCCCGACGAAATGGGTGAGGCTGACCGCCGGGCGGGCCGTCACCATCCGCGTTCGCGCCGCCACAGTGACGGTCGGGATGGCGAACTGCCCGCGATGAAAGAGCGAGCCAATCGGCGCGACGCGCGGTTCCCCCTTCGCCGTCACGGTGGCAAAGGCGACATTCTGAATCCCCTGCAAATAGCGTACGAGTTGCCCCGCAGTGAGCGAATGTTCCGGCATCTCAAACGAACTGCGCAGAAACGTCCCCGCCCGCTCGATGCTCCGGTCCAGCAGCGTCTGTAACCGTTCCATGTCCTCCGGTGTTTCGTGCATGCTGACTACGCCTTCCAAAATTTAGAGAGCCTCGATGAATCGCTCCGGTGTCACACCCGCCTGCTTGAGGATGCCACGCAATGTGCCAATAGCCAGTTCACGATGGAGAGGAACGACACAGCCAATCTCGCCCTCGGGCGTCTGCTTCTTCAGAATGACGTGACTACCACGCTGCCTGATACGCTCGAATCCTAACCGTTCCAGGGCGCGAATTGCCTCCGCCCCGAGACACGGCGCAGTTCAGACATACGTGGCTTCAAAGGTCGTAATCAGTGTTCGACCGAGATGGGGGAGGGGAAATTCCTCGAGATAGAGCTCCGTTGCCTCCTTCAGAGTGTTGACCGCCTCATCAATCGTCTCGCCCTGGCTGATTGTGCCTACTTCGGGGCATTCCGCCACATAAAGATTATCTTCCCGATGGACAACTGCGGTCAGCGTCTGTATCGCCATGCGTATTCCTTCCGGTATTTGCACTGCTTCGATGTCTAGTATTGTATCAACAAGCCCTGTTCCGCGCCTGCCAGCAAGGCGCGCAGGCGGTCGGTGCGGAGGTGGTAGTAAAGGCGGTGCTCGTCGCGCCGGATGTCCACGAGATCGAGTTTTTTCAGGCCATTCATGTGGTGAGAGATCGTCGCGATGCTTAGGCCGAGCAACTCCGCCAGTTCCTGCCCGTAGCGGGGCGCTGCGACGAGCAGTTGAATGAGCGTCCAGCGCGCCGGATCGGCGAGTAGGCGGTAGACATCCTGATAGGTCTGGGGCGGCGCGATTTCCGGCACGATCGCGCCCGGCTCTGTCGGTGTATCGCGTGCGGCGGTCAGCCGCATGTCCGCGCCATATGCGACGGCACAGAGGGTGAGATCGCGCGTCACGTCCGGCGCATAATCGGGCATCATCGTCGCCCAGCCATCGCCGAGGAATGCCGACGACCAGAAGAGCAGGCGCGGCGTACCATGCGCGTACCGCCCCGTATCCGGCAGGTGCGCGACGGCGAAGCCCATCGGATCGTCGGCATAGATCGCCTGCATCTGCACCTCGGCGGCTCGACCCACCGCGTACAGTTCGGGAAGCAGCGGCGCGAAGACGTCATCGAACAGCCCCGCAAGCACGTCCGCGAGCCGCTGTCGCGTCCGTGCCGGATGCGTGACGACATCCACAATGCGCATGGGATCGGCGGGCCGGGGATAAAGGAACCGCTGCACATACTCCATCGCCCATGCCGGATCGTCCACGAGCGACCGGAGCGCGCCGGGACTACGCGGCGCATCGGGGCGGAGCGTTCCCCCACAGGCGAGGGCGTGCGCAACGACCGCCGTATCCGGCAGCGCGCGGAGCGCCGCAACCAGCGCAGCGGGGTCATCGGCGTCCGGCAGCGTCCAAGCCACATCGAACGCCAGCGTCCCCATCGGAAATGCCGCATCGAAAAAGGACTGAATGGAACGCATCGGTTCCGGTTCAATTCTCTGCATGAGTCCGAACAGCCGGTTCGACCCTGTCTCGTACCCGCTGCCGGTACGATTGGCGAGCAGATAGAGCCCAAGCAGGCAGTCCGCCACCGGCAAGCACGAGAACGTGACGTGCGTATCCCAAACGGCTTTCTCTTCTGGCAATGTAATGCGAAGCATCGGACTCCAGGACTAAGGACTAAGGACTAAGGACTAAGTGTTTCGTGCTCTTCTTAGTCCTTAGTCCTCAGTCCTTAGTCCTCCCACCTTTATGCGTTGACGAGTTCCGGCACCGCCGCGATCACGTCCGAGACGATGTCGTCCGGTGTGATGCGCTCCGCCTCTCCCTCGAAGTTGAGGATGATGCGGTGCCTGAGGGCAGGATAGGCGACGGCGCGAATATCCTCGTGCGCTACTGCCAACCGCTCGGACAACAGGGCGCGAATCTTCCCGGCGAGGATCATCGCCTGCGCGCCGCGCGGGCTGGAGCCGTAGCGGACGAAGCGGCGCACGCTTTCTGGCGCGAGCGATTGCTCCGGGTGCGTCGCGAGCAGCAGTTGCACCGCGTACTCGTTGATGTGGCTGGCGACAGGCACCTCGCGCGCCAGATCGCCCATGCGAATGATGTCAATGCCCGTCGCGACGGTATGCACTTCCGGTGTGTAGCCGCCCGTCGTGCGACGGAGGATTTCGCTCAATTCCTCGGCGCGCGGGAAGCCGACAACCAGTTTGAACATGAAGCGATCGAGTTGCGCCTCGGGCAGCGGATACGTCCCCTCCATCTCCAGCGGGTTCTGCGTCGCGAGGACGAAGAAGGGGCGATTGATCGGGTAGATCGTGTTCGCGACTGTGACAGTGCGCTCCTGCATCGCTTCAAGCAGGGCGGATTGCGTCTTCGGTGTGGCGCGGTTGATCTCGTCCGCGAGGATCATATTCGCGAAGACCGGGCCGGGTTGAAACTGGAATGTCCGTCGCCCCGCCTCGTTTTCGGCGAGGATGTTCGTGCCCGTGATGTCGGCGGGCATCAAGTCGGGCGTGAACTGGATACGGCTAAACTGGAGATCGAGCGCGTCCGCGAAGGTGCGGATGAGCATCGTCTTGCCGAGGCCGGGAACGCCTTCGAGGAGCGCGTGGCTGCCCGCGATCATGCAGGTGAGGACGGCCCGCACGACTTCCTCCTGCCCAACCATCAGGTTCGCGACCTCCGATTCGAGGCGGAAGGCGATCTCGCGGAACTGCTCCGGTGTCAGCATCGGCGGCGGATCGGGGTTATAGGGGGTCGGCTGGTTGCTATACAAATACGACACGCGCTACCTCAGTTTCAGCGATGCCGCACCCACAAGCGGCCAACGATGAGCAGTCTGTACCGCTAGTATACCAGTGTGCGAGAACTTCAGGCGCATGACGCGCATCGTCTGCCCACGAATGTATAATGAGGATGTGTTATCAGAGAATCTGATCGTCAGATACATCGTACAGGACAAAGTGCTATGACAGCAACGACGAAAGTGGGCCGACGTGGCGCAATTGTCATACCCGCCGAACTCCGCCGACGGTTTGGCCTTGAAGAAGGCTCCCTCGTGATCGCCGAATCAACCGATCAAGGCGTACTGATCCGCCCAGCGATCGCCTTACCTGTTGAGCAGTACACACCGGTACGCCGGGCCGAATTTCTGCTATCGAATGCCGTTGACGCTGAAGATTACGCATCGGCTCTCGACGAGGTTCGTGGGATGGGGCATGATCCGGAGGCAATCGTCCACGACAAGCGCACGGTATAGGCATCCACGTGAGAATAGCGTTACCCGAGAAGGACCGCCCGATCCTACTCGCCGCCATCGCTGCACAGGCGACATACCTGCTGACTGGCGATGCCCGGCATTTCGGTGCATAGTATGAGCAGGATAGTGCTGGTATGGTGATTCTTCCTCCTGCGATGTATCTCCGCATCGTCGCTGAACGCGCGCCGGACGAGGAATAACTACCCCACGACCTCATCGCTACGCTTTGTCAGGCTTTTTCGCCATCACCACGTAATCCTGATGCAGATAGTGGTCTTCCATCACATGCGCGACACGCCAGCTGTGCCGCTCGTAGAAACGCTGGGCGGGGCCGTGATGCCGCGTGTGTAGTGTCAGTTTATGCGCGCCGTGTTGGGCAGCCCATTCCTCGAACGCCGCGAGGAGCCGCGCGCCGAGGCCGCTGTTCCGTTCCTCTGGCACGACCATCAGTTC
>JBBSFO010000124.1:0-10145 GCA_038238655.1 Thermomicrobiales bacterium
AGTGCGCGGTGAGAGCGCATTGATGGAAATGGCGAACGCGATGCGCGCCTCCGTCAAGCAGCATATGGGCATCTGGCGCGATTTGGCGGTTAAGAAGCGCAAGACCGAGGTGGATATGCAGGTCGCTGTGATCGTTGAAACCGGCCGCACGCAGGGCATCCCGACGCCCGTCAACGCCGCCGTCCTCGACATCATTCACGAGATCGAGGACGGTAAACGCGGTATGGAATGGAGCAACCTGCAGGAGATCGCAACGCGGGGCGGTCTGTAGTACATGGGAGCACAGCGCGATTCACGCGTTATTGAGGCATTGAAGATAGGCGCGCACATCAGTCGAATGGAGAATACGGTGACTGAACAACTGCGTGTCGAGCGGGTGCATGCGATGCCTGCCGATCTTCTCCGCCGGGTCAATGCCCGCTTCCCGGATCATCAGTGGGAAGCGACAAATGCCGCGCGTTTCTGCGATGACGCCGCGAATGTGCTGCTCGTCGCCAATCGCGGCGATCTATTGTGCGGCCTGCTCGTCGCGTATCGCCTGCGCTGCCTCGATGGGCGTCGGGCGCAACTGTTTATTGATGAGGTAGACGTGCATGAAGATAGTTGGCGTCGCGGCGTCGGGCGAGCGATGCTTGCTATTGCCCTGCAAATTGCGCGGGAAATGGACGCTGGCGAGGTATGGGTACAGACCCATGCCTCGAACGCGCCCGCCGTTGCCCTGTATCGCGCGGTCGGCGGCGTCCAAGAGGACCCCGATGAGACCATTGTCTCATTCGCCTTCAACATCGAGAGTTCATGATTTCGTGGTTGACACTGACGAACACATGTTCTATTCTATCGGTGGTTTCGTGGTTATTTGGTGCAAGGAGGGTATGGCATGGTGGAGATGACCGAGTACACACCGGGGACGCCGAGTTGGGTGGATGTCAGCACCCCGGAGATGGAGGCGACCAAGACCTTCTATGGCGGGCTGTTCGGCTGGCAGGCGACGAGCTTTCCGGAGATGGGCGGCTACACCAACTTCTCGCTGCAGGGCAAACTGGTCTGTGGCGCGGTGCCGACGATGTCGCCCGATCAGCACCCCGCCTGGTCCACGTACATCTGCGTAGCCGATGCCGACGCCACGGCGCAGGCGGTGAGCGGCAACGGCGGGCAGGTTGCGTATCCACCGATGGACGTGGCGGACCTCGGGCGGATGGCCGTCTGTCGTGACCCGACGGGCGCATTCTTCGGCCTCTGGCAGCCGGGCACGCACACGGGCGCGCAACTCGTCAACGAGCCGGGGACGGTGGTGTGGAACGAACTCGACACGCGGGACATGGCGGCGGCGAAGGCATTCTACACCGCAGTCTTCCCGTGGAGCGCGAAGACGAGCGGCGAGGGCGCGAGCGCGTATACGGAATGGCAGGTTGGTGGGCGGAGCATTGCCGGGGGTATGCAGATGGGGGAGCAGTTCCCGGCGGACGCACCGCCGAACTGGCTGACGTACTTTGCGGTAACGGACAGCGACGCGACGGTGGGGAAGGTGAGAGCGTTGGGGGGGACGGTGATGATGCCGGGGATGGAGACGGGACAGGGGCGTTTCGCGGTCGTCGCCGACCCGCACGGTGCGGTCTTCGCCGTTATCCAGATGAAGCAGTAAAGTAGTTAGTGGCCGACTATCGCCAATAGACCGTTCGCGTGAGCGCAGTTGGAGCAATCCAGCCGCGCTCTTTTCGTTTGTCGGCAAGACTATGCGGCGAAGAAGGCACGCAACGCCGCGTAGGTTTCATCCGGCGCTTCCTCGGCGAGGTAGTGGCCGGAGTCGAGCGCGCGACCCTGCACATCGTCCGCCCAGTCGCGCCAGATGCCCAGTACGTCGTACCATCCTTCCAATGCGCCACGGCGGCCCCAGAGGGCGAGCGTCGGGCAGGCAATGCGCCGTGTGCCGCGATCCGCCTCGTCGAGCGCGAAGTCTATCGTTGCTCCTGCCCGGTAGTCCTCGCACATCGCGTGGATCGTGGCCGGGTTACGGACGCAGCGGAGGTATTCGCTGAGGGCCTCCGGCGCGAACAGGTCCCGCGTGCCACGGAAATAATAGGCGTCCGGGTCCGCCCCAATCAGCCGCTCCGGGAAATCAAAGGGCTGCGCGAGGAAAAACCAGTGCCAGTAGCCGAGCCCGAACTTCATATCGGCGCGCCGGAAAGCTTCGCTCGTCGGGACGATGTCGAGTACGGCCAATTTCTGCACGCGCTCCGGATGATCGAGCGCCATCCGGTAGGCGCAACGACCGCCCCGGTCATGCCCGGCGACGAAGAAACGGTCAAAACCGAGGGAGCGCATCACCGCGACCTGATCCTGCGCCATCGCGCGTTTCGAGTACGGCAGGTGATCGGGTGTCGTCGTGGGCTTGCTGCTATCGCCATAGCCCGTCAGGTCGGCGGCAACAACGGTGAAGTCCTCGGCGAGACGGGGAGCGATCTTGTGCCACATCACATGCGTCTGCGGATGCCCGTGGAGCAGCAAGAGCGGCGGGCCGCTCCCACCGTGCCGCACCCGGATCGTCGCCGCGCCGGTCTCGATCATCGCCGTTTCGAATCCCTCGAACATCGTGTCCCTCCCACGCTTTTACTGCTGCAGATACCTGCATATCGTTCAGTGTCGCACCCGGCTCCGGCGCTCGCAATCCGCGAGAACCTAATGCTCGGTATGGCATCCGTATTTTCCATGCGTTGTAGCCCATGTAACGCGCCGTCAACGAATTCGGGAGATTGTCCACATCGTTCGAGTATCTTGTGCCTGCTTGGCACGTACAGATTGTACGTATATGCTAATTGGTCTTGACAAGCGGCGCGACTGCCGCTACGATACCCCTACATCTTGTGGTGACGAATCACGAACACCCCGATATATCCCCTTTCCTCCGTACACTAAGGCGGAACGCAGCGGGCACAGGGTTTGTTCTAATTTCGGCATCACCGGTGTAGGGAGCAGGGTGGTTCTCCGGGCACTATCCCTGCGCGTTGGTCGGAGTTGGGGTCGGGACGAAGGGAGTCACGGGCGATGGCGTCGGTATCCACGAAGCGATTGAAGGCGACAGACATGACCAGCAAGACGACAAACGGGCACAGCACAAACGGGAACGGGAATGGCAAGCATACGGCGGCGATGGAGCGCCCCGCCTTGAAGGGGCAGTGGTCCGAGTCCGCCGTGCGCGTGCTGCGCGAGCGGTACCTGTGGAAAAAGGACGGCCAGTTCCTGGAGGACGAGAACGGACTCTGCTGGCGCGTCGCCACTGCGGTTGCCCAGGCCGAGGCAAACTATGGTGGTGACGTTTACCAGACTGCCTGCCAGTTCTACGAAGTGCTCGTTACCGGCAAGTTCCTCGCCAACTCCCCGACGCTGATGAACGCCGGTAAGGACAATGGCCTGCAACTCTCTGCCTGCTTCGTCCTCCCTGTCGAGGATACGATCGAGGGCATCTTCGACGCCGTCAAGTACGCCGCGATCATCCACAAGAGCGGCGGCGGCTGCATCGCTGGGGATGCGCGCGTCTGGTCAACCTTCTGTGGAATCGAGCCGATCGAGGTGCTCGTCAACCGCGCGACTGCCGATGGGCGGGCGGGCGTGGCATACGGTTCCGGTGTTGCGTATGATGTCCAGGATCTGGCAATCCAGACCGTCTCGATGGACCCGGTCACGGGGGAAACAGGCCTTCGCCCGGTTACGCATGTCTGGCGATTCGATGTGCCTGCCAAGAATCAGATCGCGGTGACGATGCGACAGGGGACCGTGGTACAGACAAGCGACTGGCACCCCTTCATGGTTGTGCGCGGGACACAACTCGTCGAGGTTCGTGCGGATGACCTCACCCCCGGTGATGTCGTACTTGGAACGGATCGTCCTGATGGGTACTGGCCGTGGAAGGAATCTCGCACCGTCGGTTCACTGAATATTGATCCCGATCTTGGCTGGTTGATCGGCTTCACGTTGGGCGACGGCTCCTTTGGTTACGTGCCATCGCTGCGTCAGTATCGCGTGCGGTGGTTTTCGGGCACTGCAGACGTTCTCGGACGAGTGCAGACGATCCTCGCCCGATATGGCATTAAGGTTTCCATCCAGAAAGACGCCCGTGGGTTACTCAGTGTCGCGACGCTTAATCAGCGGTTCGTTCACGATTTGCTCGAATCATGCGGCTTGGAGAAGTTTGGCCCGAAGGATACACGTATCCGGATTCCCGAGATCATCGCAAAATCGCCGCTGCCCGTCGTTCGTGCCTTTCTCGCGGGCTTGCTCGACAGCGATGGCACTGTCGATGCGGACGGTAGTCCATCGTACACCAGTGTCAGCGAAGCGATGGCCGAGGACCTGGCCGCTCTGATGAGCCTTTTGGGCTACCAGCCGACCGTACGAGCAAAAACGCCGCACGGGAAGGGGCGGCTTCACACGCATACCGTCCAACTCTGTCCGCTGCCGCAGGTGGACGATCTCGCGGGCGAATTGATACCGTATCTCGCGAATGTATCACGGCGCGACCGACTTCACAGCGATAGCCGGAAGCAGACCGCACTGCGGCTGTCGTTCCGCGACTGGCGAGATCATCTTTCCGCCCTTGGGCTGGTGAACACGCGCGGTAAGGTAGGCGGATCGGGGCCATGCGCGGAGGAACTCAGCCGCTGGTCCTGCAATGTTGGTGGCCGCTGCCGGCGTGACGATCTCCTTGCTATCGCGATGCATGTCGAGACGTACGATGCTGATCTCGCCGGTCTGCTTCGTCGGATTGCCAATGGTGGTCAGGAAGTCGAGCGCATCGAGCGGGCCGCGACGTCGAAACCGTATTTCGACTTGACGGTTGACGGGTGGAACACCTACGCGGCTGGCCGCTCCGGCCTCACCATGATCCATAACACCGGATTCTCCTTCTCACGCCTCCGCCCGGAAGGTAGCACCGTCGGCACAAGCCAGGGCGTCGCGAGTGGCCCGGTCTCCTTCATGCGCATCTTCGATGCGGCGACCGAGCAGGTGAAACAGGGCGGCACGCGGCGCGGCGCGAACATGGGCATCTTGCGCGTGGATCACCCCGATGTCGAGAAGTTCATCACCTGCAAACTCGATGGTGGTGTGACGAACTTCAACATCTCCGTCGCCGCGACCGATGTCTTCATGCAAGCCGTCAAGGACGACACGGAGTACGACCTGGTCGAGCCGCATTCCGGCGAAGTCGTTGGACGGAAGCGCGCGCGGGAAGTCTGGGATCAGATCGTAGACGCCGCGTGGCTTTCCGGCGACCCCGGCTTCGTCTTCATTGATCGCGCGAACAACAGCAAGAGCAATCCAACTCCTGCAATTGAATTGCTTGAAGCAACTAATCCATGTGGTGAACAGTGGCTTGGACCCTATGATGCCTGCAATCTCGGCTCGATCAATCTCGCCGCGACGACGAAGCAGGTCGGGGAGACGGTCTTCCTTGACTGGGAAGAGTTGGAGCGCGTCACGCGGCTGACGGTGCGCTTCCTTGACGATGTGATTGATGTCAATCCGCTGCCGCTGCCGCAGATTCAGGAGAAGGTGCGGGCGAACCGGCGCATCGGCCTCGGCGTGATGGGCTGGGCAGACGTGCTCTTCCTGCTCGGCATCCCGTACGACTCCGACGAGGCGCTGAAACTCGGCGAGGAGATCATGGCGAAGATTGACGAGTGGGGCTGGGACGCCTCCCGCCATCTCGCTGCGGAGCGCGGCCCCTTCCCGAACTTCGCCGAGAGCATCTACGCGAACGACGCGCCCGTCCGTAATGGCACGGTAACGACAGTCGCGCCGACGGGCAGTATCAGCATCCTCGCGGACTGCTCCAGCGGCATCGAGCCGATCTTCGCGCTCGCCTTTCAGCACCGCGTCAAGCAGGGCAAGGAGTACCGCATTCTCAACTTTGTCAATCCGATCTTCCGGGCGGAGATGGAGCGGCGCGGCCTCTGGAGCGAGGAACTGGAGCAGCACCTGATCGCGACGGGCAGCGTCAAGGGCGCGCCGGGTGTGCCGGAGGAAATCCAGCGTGTCTATGTAACGGCGCAGGAGATCAAGCCGGAATGGCACGTCCGCCAGCAGGCCGCGTGGCAGAAGTACGTGGACAACTCGATCTCCAAGACCGTCAATCTGCCAAACGAGGCGACCCGCGCCGATGTTGCCGAGGCGTATCTGAGCGCCTACGAGACCGGCTGCAAGGGCATCACCGTCTTCCGCGACGGGTGCAAGAGCGAGCAGGTGCTCAATATCGGTGTCAAGGAGCAGAAGCCCGAAGCCGTCCCGGCGACGGTACCCGCCGACACTGCGCCTACCGTTGCCCCCGCCGTCTCCGGCAGCGGCACGCCGACGGCGGCGACGCTCGCCACGATCAAGCCACGCCCGGACCTCGTGCAGGGGTATACGCGCAAACTGACCGCGCCGGAAGGCAAGGTCTACATCACGATCAACTCCGATGATGAGGGGCCGTTGGAGGTCTTCGCGACGATTGGCCGCGCCGGTTCGGACATCGAAGCGATGGCGGACGGCATGGGGCGATTGATCTCCCTCACCCTTCGGCTTCCTTCGACGCTCTCGCAGGGCGAGCGCGCGAAGGCGGTCGCCGAGCAGTTGCGCGGCATCGGCGGCTCGCGGTCGGTCGGCTTCGGCCCGGCGCAGGTTCGCTCATTGCCGGACGCGATCGGCAAGGCAATCGCTATGCACTTCGGCGAGGCGGTCACGAACGGTCATGCCGCCGCTCCGGCGGTCGGTTCCGCATCCGTCGCGGTCGCCGAGAAAGCGCCGCAACCCTCCGGTAATCTCTGCCCGCAGTGCGGTTCCGCCGCCTTCGTCCTCGAAGAAGGCTGCAAGAAGTGTCACGCCTGCGGCTACAGCGAATGCTAAGCAAGTAGTCAGTAGTCAGTAGTCGGTAGACAGAAATCGGTCTCCGCTCCGGGTTCATCGCCTGGAGCGGACTATCCCTCCATCGAAATCCGCATATCCGTGAATCTGGTGACGCGCCCCTTGGGCGCCGCTTTGGGAGGTTATGTCCATGTCTCTCGCGTCTCATGCCCTGCACACGAACGGCCACCGCGCCCTGCCCGGCGTCCACAAGCGGGACGGTTCGACCGCCGCGTTCGACGGCGAGCGCATCCGGGTCGCTATTGAAAAGGCGTTTCGGGCCGAACTCGACCTATCCGCCGACATCCCGCTCGCGCCCGAAACGGCGGGGAAGATTGCCGGTCTCGCCACCGAAGTCGTCGTCTGGTGCCACGCGCAGGATGCGGTGCGCGTCGAGCAGATTCAGGACGAGGTTGAGAAGTCCCTCATGCGGGCGGGCGATCACGGCGTCGCGCGGCGGTATATCCTCTATCGCGAGGCGCGGGCGGAGGAGCGGCGGGCGCGCGTCATCTACTACACGCGGGCGGACGGCAGCGCGGCGGAGCTGGACCACGATTCCCTCCGGCAGCGGATCGAGGAGGCGTGCGCGGGCCTCGGCGATGACCTCGCCGCGCCGGTCTTCGCGGAGGCCATCGGCAGCGTCTACAACGGCATCACTGAGCAGGAGATTGCCCAGGCGCTCATCCTCGCCGCCCGCTCCCGTTTCGAGCGCGAGCCGGCGTACACCTACGTCGCCGCACGGCTCTTGCTCACAACCCTGTACGCGGAGATATTCGGCACGGAAACGCTGCTGTCGCAGGCAGATGGCGCATATCGCGCGTACGTCGCGCGGTACATCGCTACCGGCATCGCGGCGGAGATGCTCGATCCGGCACTGGCGACGTTCGATCTCGACCGGATCGCCGCCGCCCTGCGGCCGGAGCGCGACCTGGCCTTCAATTACCTCGGCTTGCAAACGCTCTACGACCGCTATTTGCTCCAGACGAAAGGCCGCCGCTACGAACCGCCGCAACTCTTCTGGATGCGCGTCGCGATGGGCCTCGCATTGAACGAAGAGGACCGTGAAGGGCGGGCGATTGCGTTCTACGACTTAATCTCGCAGTTCGCCTTCACGCCCTCCTCGCCGACGCTCTTCAACGCGGGCACGCGCCACCCGCAACTCTCCTCCTGCTTTTTGACGACCGTGCCGGACGACCTCGGCGCGATCTTCAAGTGCGTGCGGGACAACGCGCTGCTCTCCAAGTGGAGTGGCGGCCTCGGCAATGACTGGACGAATGTCCGTGCGCTCGGCGCGCACATCAAGGGGACGAACGGCAACAGCCAGGGCATCATCCCCTTCCTGAAAGTCGCAAACGACACGGCGATTGCCGTCAATCAGGGCGGCAAGCGGAAGGGCGCAGTCTGCGCCTACCTCGAACCGTGGCACCTCGACATCGAGGAGTTCCTGGAGTTGCGCCGCAACACCGGCGACGACCGCCGCCGCACGCACGACATGAACACCGCCCTCTGGATCCCCGATCTCTTCATGCAGCGCGTCGCCGAGGGCGGCGAGTGGACGCTGTTCAGCCCGAACGACACGCCCGACCTGCACGATCTGTATGGCCGCGCTTTCGCGGAGCGGTACGCGCAGTATGAGGCGATGGCCCGTTCCGGCGAACTCACCCTCGCCCGCACCCTGCCCGCCGTGGAACTCTGGCGCAAGATGCTGACGATGCTCTTCGAGACGGGGCACCCGTGGATCACCTTCAAAGACCCGTCCAACATCCGCTCGTCGCAGGATCACGTGGGGGTCGTGCATAGTTCCAATCTTTGCACGGAAATCCTGCTCAATACCGCCGCCGACGAAACGGCCGTCTGCAACCTCGGCTCGATCAACCTGCCTGCGCACCTGACGGAGGGAAAACTCGACCACACCCACCTCAAAGCGACGATACGCACCGCCGTGCGGATGCTCGACAACGTCATTGACCTCACCTATTACCCAACCGACGAGGCGCGCGCCGCGAACCTCCGGCATCGCCCGGTGGGACTTGGCATCATGGGCTTCCAGGACGCGCTTTACGACCTCGGCGTCTCGTACGCGAGCGAGGAAGCGGTGACGTTCGCGGACCGGAGCATGGAGGCGATCTCGTACTACGCCATCCTCGCCTCCACCGAACTGGCGCATGAACGCGGCGCGTACGCCTCCTATGTCGGGTCGAAGTGGGATCGCTGCATCCTGCCGATTGACAGCATCGGCCTGCTGGAAACAGCGCGCGGCCTGCCGGTGGAGATGGATCGCACGACGACGATGCCGTGGGAGAAGGTGCGCAACGCCGTCTGGGAATACGGGATGCGCAACAGCAATGTGATGGCGATCGCGCCGACCGCGACGATTTCCAACATCGTCGGCACGTCGCAATCCATCGAGCCGGCCTACAAGAATCTGTTTGTGAAGAGCAATATGTCCGGCGACTTCACGCAGATCAACACCGCGCTCGTCGAAGACTTGAAGCGCCTCGATCTCTGGGACGACGCGATGCTGGACGACCTCAAATACTACGACGGCTCACTGCTCGAAATCGAGCGCGTCCCGGACGCAATCAAACTGCGCTACCTCACCGCGTTCGAAGTGGACCCGTCGTGGCTGATCGAGGCCGCCAGCCGCCGCCAGAAATGGATTGATATGGGCCAGTCCCTCAACCTCTACATGCTCCAACCGAGCGGCAAGAAACTCTCGGAGATGTACTTCGAGGCGTGGAGCAAGGGACTCAAGACGACCTACTACCTCCGCACCCTCGCCGCCACACAGGTGGAGAAATCTACCCTCGACATCAACCGCCGCGCCATCCAACCCCGCTGGATGAAGAACCAGAGTGCATCCAGCAACATCCAGATCGTCCGCCCCGCCACCGAGGTAGACGACGCCACCGCCTGCACCCTCGGCGAGGATTGCGAGGCGTGTCAGTAGATAGTGAGCAGTGAGCAGCAGGCAGCAAATCGTAGGGGCGCATGCATGCGCCCTCCCCTGACGACCCGACCCACACGTATACAACAGAAAGGCCTAGACTATGCACTCAGTCCTCAGTTCTCAGTCCTCAGTCCTCGATCCCGCCCGGGACAAGCGGCTGATTAACTGCTCGCAGGTAGACGTGAATCAGTTGATGCCGCTTAAGTACCATTGGGCGTGGGAGCATTACACGAATGGCTGCGCGAACCAGTGGATGCCGACCGAGGTCGCGATGGGCAAGGACATCGAGACGTGGCGTTCGAGTGACCTGACGCCGGAC